>NZ_QZWE01000030.1:0-39803 GCF_003602035.1 Halococcus sp. IIIV-5B
CCGAGATCGCCGAAATCGCCTTACCGGCGATCGAGCCCTCGCCCGACATCTTCTGGATCAGGTGTTCGTAGAGCCGGTCGATGTCGAGCGGGTTCTCGCCCACCAGGAACGGTCGCATTCGCTCGATGACCGCGGTCTCGCCCCCGCCCCAGTAGGCCTCGCCCGTGCCGACGACGCCGGCGTCGGTGTAGACCCGGACGAGCACCCACGGATAGTTGCCGTCGACCATCGCGGTCTGGACGTCGGTGATCTCGGCGTCGCGGATCGACGCGTCGTCCTGGATCCCCATCGAATCGCCCGAGAGGTCCCGCATCGTGTACTCAGCGTTCGGGTCGCTGAGCTGTGTGTAGTCTACCATCGTCGGTAGTGAGTTCACCGGAGAGGCATAAATACGGATCGGAGCATCGACACTCGTTCCGGGAGACGGCGCGAGCCGACCGACACGAGGTAGCAAAACCTATTAGCACCGCCCTCGGAATCGCCATCGATGTCGGATTTGGAAATCACGGATTTCGAGACGTACCTCGTCGCGAATCCCTGGAAACCCTGGGTGTTCGTCGAAGTCGAGACCAACGAGGGTGTCACCGGGCTGGCCGAGGCGACGACCCACGACAAGCCGCGAACCGTCGCCGCGGCGATCGACGAGATGTCGAACTTCTTCATCGGGCGTGACCCCTTCGACACGGAAGCGCTCTGGCTGGAGATGTACCGCGACGAGTGGTTCTCGAAGGGCGTCATCAACACCACCGTCTGCTCGGCGATCGACATGGCCTGCTGGGACATCAAGGGGAAAGTCCTCGACAAGCCCGTCTACGAGCTTCTCGGTGGGGCCGTCCACGGAACGGAGCTTCGGACCTACGCGAACGGCTGGTATCAGGACACGGGCCACACGCCCGAGGGCTTCGCGAAACAGGCCCAGAAGGTCGTCGACGACGGCTACGACGCGATGAAGTTCGATCCCTTCGGGACCGCGTGGCAGTCGATGTCCCGGAAGGAGCAGAACAACTCCGTCAACATCGTCGGCGCGATCCGCGAGCAGGTCGGTCCCGACGTCGACCTCATGATCGAGTGCCACGGCCGCTTCTCGGCCGGACAGGCCGTCGAGATCGCCCGCGAGATGGCCGAGTTCGAGCCGACCTGGTTCGAGGAGCCCTGCCCCCCGGACTCGATCAACAGCCTCGCGGAGGTCGCGCGGAAGTCGCCGATCCCCGTCTCGACGGGCGAGCGCCACATGACGAAACACGACTTCTACGAACTCGTCACCCGGACCGACGTGGACCTCTTCCAGCCCGACCTGATGAACACTGGCGGGATCACCGAGGGCAAGAAGATCGCCGGCCTCGCCGAGGCCGACCACGTGGACCTCGCGCCGCACAACCCGCAGGGCCCGGTCGCGGGCGCTATCTACGGCCACTTCTGTACCTCGATCCCGAACTTCCGGATCCAGGAGATGTTCCAGACCTACGACGTCGACTGGGTCGACGACCTCATGAACAAACCGCTGGTCGTCGAGGATGGCTACATGCAGATCCCGGAGGGCCCCGGGTTCGGTATCGAACTCGACCACGACGTCGTCGAGGAACACGAGTACACCGAGGACAAGGTCCACACCATCGACCTGTGGGAGAGCGGCTGGGAAGAGCGCGCCGACGAGAAGCGGTAGACCGACACCCGCACCCCACGACCGGCCCGACGGTCGTAGCGGTTCGGTATCGCGAACCCTTTTTATCGAACGACCGATGATACTTAGGTATGTCACTCACAGACTGGCTCGACGACTACGAGGAGCGGGACTGGCAGACGGCGACCGACGGGACGGTTCGCTACGCGCTGGTCGGGCTCGGCTGGTGGGCCACCGACGTCGCGATGCCCGCGATCGCCGACTCCGAGTTCGGCGAGACCACAGTGTTAGTCAGCAGTTCGAGCGAGAAGGCCGAGCGGGTCGCCGAGGAGAACGACGTCTCCCGGGGGATCACCTACGACGAGTTCACCGAGGGCGAGGCGAGCGAGGAGTACGACGCGGTCTACGTCTGCACCCCGAACGCCCACCACCTGGAGTACGTCGAGGCGGCCGCCGAGCTCGACAAGGGCATCATCTGCGAGAAGCCGATGGAGGCCAGCGTCGAGCGCGCCGAGCGGATGGTCGAGGCCTGCGAGCGCGAGGACGCCCCGCTGATGATCGCCTACCGGATGCAGACCGACCCCGCGATCCGGCGCGGGCGCGAACTCATCGAGGCGGGCTTCGTCGGCGACCCCGTCTCGGTCTACGGCCACAACTCCCAGCCGCTCCTCGAGATGATCCCCGACACCGACCAGTGGCGGCTCACCCCCGACCTGACCGGGTACGGGACGAGCGTGATGGATCTCGGGATCTACTCGATCAACACCGCGCGCTACCTCCTCGACCGCGATCCCGTCGCGGTGCAGTCGATGCTCGCGACCGAGCACGACGCCTTCGAGGGGCTCGACGACGAGCGCGCCGCGTTCATGCTCGACTTCGACGGCGTCGAGATGGTCTCGACCGCCACCCAGAACGCGCACAACGACTCCCAACTGGTGGTCACCGGCACCGAGGGCCAGATCGAGTTCCGGCCCGCCTTCCACGGTGAGTGTCGCCTCCGCATCGCCCGCGACGGCCGCTCGGTGGACTTCGACCGCGAGGAGTTCGGGGCCGTCGAGGAGATGCGCGAGGAGTTCGACTACTTCGCCGACCGGCTCCTCACCGACGCGCCGGTCGACCCCAACGGCGAGCACGGTCTGGTCGACCTCCAGGTCGTCGAGGCCATCCACGAGGCCACCGAAACGGGTGGAACGGTCGACGTCGGACGATAAACGAACCGTTCGTTCGACCCCGATAGCGGGGTTCGTCGGCGTTACTCGGTCTCCCGGTCGACCGCGTCGGTGACGTCCGCGAGGTGATCGGTAAAGAGCCCGACCTCGACGCCGAGGGTGACGTACTGCACGCCGGCCTCGATCCAGCGGTTCGCGATCTCGGGGGTGTCGGCGAACGCGCCGACGACGACGTCGGCCTCGGCGGCCCGCTCGCAGACGTGGTTCATTAGCTCGACGACCCGGTCGTCGGTGACCTCCCCTGGGATCCCCAGCGACTGCGAGAGGTCGTACGGTCCCAGGAAGACCACGTCGATCCCCTCGACCGCGAGAATCTCGTCGATGTTCTCGACGCCGCGCTCGCCCTCGACCTGGACGACGAGCAGGGTCCGTTCGTTCTGGTCCTCGGTGTAGGTGTCACTGCCGACGTACTCGCCAGCGCGGACGTACTGGGAGAGCCCGCGACTGCCGAGCGGGTCGAACCGGGCGGCCTCGACCGCCGCCTCGGCGTCGGCACGGGTCTCGACCTGGGGGACTTGGACGCCCGCGGCACCGAGGTCGAGCGCGCGCTGGATCTCGGCCTCCTCGTTGGCGCGGACCCGCACGAGCGGGGCGACGCCCGCGTTCTGGGCCGCGGCCGAGAGGTCGAGCGTGGTCTCGGCGGTCAGCGGGCCGTGTTCCTGGTCGTAGACCACGAAATCCATCCCGGCGACGCCCACCATCTCGGAGACCATCGCGGAGTCGAGGAGCTGGAAGGTCCCGACGGCCACCTCGCCGTCCCGAAGCCGGTCGCGGATCGAGTTCGTTAGCATACCCCCTCCTCCTCTTCGAGGGGATAAGAAACGCCCGGTGGACCGACGTTGACCCGTACCGATCCCCCGTGGTTCCTATGTGGGGAGTCGGTCGTTCCGGGGAGGGGGAGAGCAGCCGAGACTCACCGGTTCTACCGAAGAACGTGACACGCAGTTCCACGATGAAGAACGCTTCGCGTGCTGAAAGCGATATAGTTTCACCAAATGAAGGATTGTTCATCGATCGAGAACGCCGCAGTCGGGTTCGAAACGGGAGTCGGTATGGGGGAGTGGCGGCGGAGCGGCCGGTCAGGGCGGAGAGAGGGCGTGCGCTCGGAAGCGAGTGCCAGTACGGGTCGTGATACGGCGCATCGCCGGCCGTCGTCCGAGGGGATCTCATCGGATCGATCGGGTTCGACAGTCCTGAATTTCGAAGAATCGAACGTCGGCGTCGAATTCGACCCGATATCGAACGATCGTCGCTCGTCTTCCGAGAGAAGATCGAGGATAAGGGGCGAAAATCAGTGCCAAACCCGAGAAGGGGACCCCACAGTAGTCGAGCGGTGTTCATCCATAACGAATACGATGGATTCGACGCACGATGGCGTCACCGATCGTTTCGACGAGTTCGTCAGGCCAGGATGGGGTCGTCCGCCGGCAACCGGTTCGGCATCGGTGCCGACAAGGGTTAAATAGCGCACCGCCAAAGGGAGAACGAATGCAGCAATCGAGCACGGCGTCGAGAGCCGAGAGCGACGAGCGGACGTGCAAGATCGACCGGATCGCGGTCGAGTACGACCTCGGCGACATCGCCGAGGAGCTCGGGGAGCTCTGGACGCGCGAGGAGGAACGGTACAGCCTCCGACGGCTTGCGACCCACTTCAATCGCCGCCTGCTCCGGGCCGCGATGGAGCGAAACGGGATGGACGTCCTCGAAGGCGAAGCCGAGAACACCTACCGGCTCCTCACCGATGACGACGTGAGCGTCGGGACCCGAACCCAGGCCCGCAATCGCCTCCGGAAACAGGGGGTCGACATCGAGGCGGTCGAATCCGCGTTCGTCTCCTACCAGACCGTGAACCGTCATCTGAAGGGCTGTCTCGACGTCGAGCGCCCGGCGGAGCCGGACGAGGACGACATCGAGAAGGCGACACAGCGCATCGCCGCCCTCCGCAACCGAACCGTCGTGGTCACCGAGAACACCCTCTCGCAGCTCCGTTCGGCCGACGAGATCACCCTCGGCGACGCCGACGTCTTCGTGGACGTCACCGTCACCTGCGCGGACTGTGGGACCCACACCACCGCCCGGGAACTCATCGCCGACGGCGGCTGTGACTGCGAGTGAGCACGGGCCGTAACACCCATACTTGTGTTATCGGGTCCGGAAACGGGACGAGACGGGGGTTTTCGGCGACGACCGAGTCGTTCTAGACGAAGAACGAACCAGCTGTCGTCAGAAAAATTCACTCGTCTTTTGTTCCCCGATCTCGATGTTTGTAGCGGCTCGGTAGTGGTCTCGGTGGAGAGAAAATTGACCCAACACTCGGTGAGTGAGTGGGACATCGTCGAGACACGGATCGTTGATCGGTCGACGTTACGACCGTGTCGCGCTCCAGACCCGGTCCCGACGACCGTCGGTTTCGGTACCGGCCGCCACCGACCTCGTTCGGGTCGTGGTGCACGACAATCCGGCCTCCGACATCAACCGACGAACGTGTCGTCGGCAGTACTCCACGTCGAAGGTCTCCGCGATGTAGCGCTGGGCGAGGGTCGTCGTCCACGCCGTCGCGTCGTAGCCGACCGCCGTCGGCGCGTCGTGGAGCGCCGCCGCGAGTCGGTCCAACTGGTCGGGCGAGAGCGCCCGTGACTGTCCGGGTTTGGGGCCGCGTTTCTGGTCGTAGAGCACCTCCTCAGGGGGTTCGGTTTCGAGTCGGTCGAGCCGGGCGAGCCAGTTGTGGACGGTCCCCTCCGAGACGCCGTAGCGCGCCGCCAACGTCGGCTGGGTGACCGACTCCTCCTTGTAGTTGAGCGCGAGCATCAGGCGCTGTGTCGGTCGTTTGCCCTCGACCTCGTCCAGCAGACCACGGAGTTCGTCGGCGGTCACGTTTTCGAGATGGGCCATACCCTTTGTCGGGGCTCTATCATCAAATAACTTGAGCCATCTCGGTTCGAACGGGCGAGGCCGTCGACTCGCGTGGTGGTTCGTGTAGCACGAAACCCTGTAGAGAACTCGAACTATCGACCCAGATCGAGCATCGAGTTTTGATCTCTCGTCAGTGGCCGACGCGTCCCTCGTAGACCACCCCGCGACCGGCGTCGAGGGTGACCTCGTCGCCGTCGGCGAGCGAGTCGGGGAGCGAGACGTTCGAGACCATCGGGAGGCCGGTCTCGCGGGCGACGATCGCGGCGTAGCCCGTCACGCCCTGGTGGGCGCTCACGACCCCGCCGAGTTTCGTCGGATCGCCCGTGAACTCGTCGTCGAACGTCTGTGGGACGAAGAGGACGGCCCCCTCGGGAACGGTCGTGAGGTCGCCGTCGGGCGCGTAGTGGAGCGGACCGGCGACCCGACCCGTGACCACCGACCGGCCCGAGGCGAGCACCTCGGCGGCGACGTGGAGTTTGAGCATGTTGGTCGTGTTCGCGCCTTCGAGGTCGGTCATCAGCCCCGCGAGCACGACGACCGTATCCCCGCTTTCGGCGACGCCCGCCGCGAGCGTGGTCCGGACCGCGTTCCGGATCACGTTGTCGGTCCCCTCGCCTTCGCCGGTGAGCGGCGCGTATCGAGGGAGGACGCCAGCCGAGAGACAGAGCCGCCGGCGCACGCGGTCGTCGGGTGTGACCGCGACGATCGGCACCTCGGGGCGGTATTTGGCGGTCTTGAGCGCCGTGTAGCCCGATTCGGTGGCCGCGACGACCGCGGTGGCGTCGGTGTCGCGGGCGAGGTAGCGCGCCGACCGCGCGAGGACCCCAGTGCGAGAGTCGTCGGGCTTCGGGACGGCCTGCTCGACGTGGTCGTCGTACTCGGGGCTGCGCTCGACCTCGCGGACGATCCCGCTCATCGCCTCGACCACTCGAACCGGGTGGTCGCCGACCGCGGTCTCGCCCGAGAGCATCACCGCGTCCGTCCCGTCGAGCACCGCGTTCGCGACGTCCGAGGCCTCCGCCCGAGTCGGTCGGCGCGAGTGGGTCATCGTGTCCAGCATCTCGGTCGCCGTGATGACCGGTGTCCCCTCCGCGAGACACTCCCGGATGATCCGTTTTTGGATCAACGGGACCTCTTCGAGCGCGCACTCGACGCCGAGGTCGCCCCGCGCCACCATCACGCCGTAGGCCGCCGCCACGATCCCCTGGAGGTTGTCGACCGCGTCGGCGCGCTCTATCTTCGCCACGACGGGGATGTCGGCGTCGCGGGCTTCGAGCGCCTCGTTCACGGTGTAGACGTCCGCGGCCTCGCGAACGAAGCTCATCGCCACGAAGTCCACCTCGGCCTCGGCCGCGAGGTCGAGTTCGCGCTCGTCGGCCTCCGTCAGCACGTCGAAGCCGAGGTCGACACCGGGGATGTTGACGCCCATCCGCCCGCGCATCGACCCGCCGGAGTCGACGTGAGCGCGCACGACCTCGCCATCGACCGACTCGACGGTGGTCTCGATCCGGCCGTCGTCGAGCAGGACGGTGTCGCCGGGCTCGACCGCGGTGATGGATTCGGAGAGGCCGACCCGGTCCGACGACGTTTCGGCACCCTCGACGAATTCGACGGTCGAACCCGCCGCGAGGTCGAGGTCGGCGTCGAGCGGCGCGGTCCGGACTTCGGGGCCCGAGAGGTCGAGCATCGTCGCGACCGAGTCCTCGGTGGCCTCGTCGACCGATTTGACTCGTTGAATGAGGTCGGCGCGCTCGTCGGTGCTCCCGTGGCTCGCGTTGAACCGCGCGACCGACATCCCGGCCGCGACGAGCGCCTCGATGGTCTCGCGGGACCCCGAGGAGGGCCCGAGGGTGCAGACGATCTTGGTGTTGTTCATGCGATCACCCACTCCCGGGCTGGTACTTCGGTCCATCGGTCGGCCCGATGGCTCATAGCACGACGGTCTTGCGGCGGACGAACCGCTCGATGCTCACACCGAGCCCCTCCCGACCGATCCCGGAGGCCTTGTTGCCGCCGAACGGGAGGTCGCCGAGACCGTGCGAGGGCGCACCGTTGATCCGCACCGCGCCGGCGTCGATCCGGTCGGCCAGATCCATCGCGCGGTCGTGGTCGGTCGTGAAGACCGCGGCGTCGAGCGCGAGGTCGCCCGCGTTCGCCACTTCCACTGCCTCGTCTTCGTCGGCGATCGTGGTCACGGCGACCACGGGCCCGAACTGTTCCTCGGTCACGATCCGCGCGTCGTGGGGCACGTCGGCGAGCAAGGTCGGCTCGACGAACCGGCCCTCGCGGTCGCCGCCGCGGACGAGACGCGCGCCCTTGTCGAGCGCGTCCTCGATGAGCTCCTCGACCCAGTCGGCTTGATCCTCGGAGATCAGCGGCCCGAGGTCGGTCTCCTCGTCGAAGAGGTCGCCGACGACCCACTCGTCCATCGCGGGCTCGATCCGCTCGACGAGGTCGTCGTGAACCGACTCGTGGGCGAGTACGCGCGAGACCGCCGAGCACCGCTGGCCGGCGTACTTCAGCGAGCCCTTCGCACAGGCCGCGGCGGCGGCGTCGAGATCGGCGTCCGGGAAGACTACGGCGGGTGCGTTGCCGCCGAGCTCCATCAGGAGGTTGACCATGCCGCTCTCGCGCGCGACGTGCTCGCCCGCGCCCGACGAACCCGTCATCACGATCGCGTTGACCGTGTCCGACCCTGCGAGCACGTCGCCGATCTCGCTCGCCGCACCCGGCACGAAGTTGAACGCGCCCTCGGGAACCCCGGTCTCGGCGATCACCTCGGTGAGGATCCGACCGGTGACCGGGGTCTGGCTCGCGGGCTTGAGGACCACGCAGTTACCCGCCGCGAGCGCGGGGGCGACGTGGAGCGCGGTCGTCATGAGGGGGTAGTTGTACGGCGCGATCGACAACACTGTGCCAACCGGTTCGGGTTTGACGAGCGCCTCCCAGCCCTCGTGGCCGTCGGTGGTGCCGGTGCGGTGCTCGCCGGTGAGGCTCCGGGCCTCGCCGGCCGCCCGCCGGAAGCGCTCGGCGGCCGAATCGACCTCGCCGCGGGCGCTCGATACCGGTTTGCCCGCCTCCCGGACGATGGTCTCGGCGAGTTCGTCCTTCCGGGCTTCGAGCCCCGCGGCGATCGCGTCGAGCCACTCGACGCGTTCGGGGATCGTGGTCTCGCGCATCCGCGCTTCGGTCTCCGCCGCCGCATCGAGCGCCGCGGTCGCCTCCTCGGGACCCGCGGCCGCGATGTGCGCGAACGTCTCGCCCTCCTCGGTGAGGTCCTCGACCGACAACCGTCCGTCGGTCGTTACCCACTCGCCGCCGACGTACGGACCGCTCCGCTGCTGCTTGGTTGCGGATGCCATAACCGATCTTTCGCGGGCGGACACAAGAACGTTACTGCGACGAACGATGATGGCGTTTCCGTGGTTCTGCGACCGACTGGAACGGCATCAGGCCGGTCCCGAATCGAGCGGAGTCAGAGGCATCGTTCTGTAGAACAGAACAAATTGGTCGGTATCGGTCCTCCGTGGACCGACCCAGCTCGATCAAACGGATCTGCGGAACCCATACGGGTGGAAATGCTGGGTCTGGACGGCAAGACGAAGCCCGCTGTTCGGAAAGACAGAACACTCATATGGGTACGCGACCGGTGTTCCGTATGGATACCTCCGAAACGCCGAACGTCCCGGTGAAATCGGTCGAACGGTCGATACGGCTGGTCGAGGCGGTGCAGCGCCGGAGCGGGGCGAGCCTCACCGAGCTCGCGAACGACCTCGGCGTGGCGAAGAGCACCGTCCACAACCACCTCCTCACGCTCGAACGCCACGGCTACCTCGTTCGGACGGACGACACGTTCCACGTCGGATTCCGGGCCCTCGACCACGGTGGGTTCGCACGCGAACGGGTCCCCGGCTATCGGTTCGTGCGCTCGGAGCTCCACGACCTCGCGGACGAGACCGGCGAGCTCTGCCAGTTCGTCGCCCGACAGGGCGGCGAGGGGTTCGTGCTGGTCCAAACCAGGGGTTCGGACGCCGTCGAAACCCAGTTTCGGGTCGGGTCACACGGTCCGCTCCACAGCCTCCCCGGCGGCAAGGCCGTCCTCGCCCAGCTCCCCGTCGAACGCATCAGCCGGATCGTCGAGGAGAACGGGCTCGGGGCGACGACGCCCGCGACGATCACCGACCCCGGGGAGCTCTTCACGGAGCTCGAACGGACCACCAACCGTGGGTACGCCGTCAACGACGGCGAACACAGCCCCGGCCTGAACGCGGTCAGCGTCCCGGTCGAATCCGAAGCGGCGGTCCTGGGCGCGCTCTGCGTCGTCGGCCCAACCCACCGACTGAACGACGACGCCACCGAACGACGCCTCTCGAATCGGCTCCTCGAAGCCGCCAACGAACTCGAACTCAACGTCACCTACTCGCGGGCGTAGACCGAATCCCGACCCGAACGAGTTCTGGATAACAGAACACTGGACGAAAGAAGAGAGGTCGGCACCGAATCGCGATGAGACGAACGGGACGTGACCGCATCGTAACAGATGTAGATTTGTTCCAAACCGGTCCGCCATCGGACGGTCGATCATCGAGGAGGATGCTTCCATCGAGAAGAACACTTCGACACTATAAGAAAATGCACAGTCGCTCTCATGAACTCGCTTCACTTCGACGGAGTTCCCGAGTCTGGATCCTCGACGGATCGAAGGATTACGTGCGGGAACAGATCCAATTCGGATTCGCTGAGGACACTCTGACGGGGCCAAGCTGCACAACAACGACATCTGTGATGGAATAGCCACGGTAGTCACGGCCGAAGCCCGACGGATGACCTGCTCTCACCGGCCAACGATCCGGTCGCTGTCGATCGCTCGGGAGAGTACGAAATCGAGATATTTCGGCGGATCTCCGGTGTTTTATTCAGCAAGTTGGGGAATTAGCAGGTTCTAATTCGACTTTGTGGCCTCTCGATAGCGGTCTCGTCGATAGTGTCGAAGTCCGTCGGCATGTGGGAAGATGTTTGTAATTCGCTTGCTCCGTTTCCCGTCGTGGGGACTGGTCCGCAGTCGAATCCACGAGCCGGACGGGCGAACGGGATCGACTGGTCAATCCATGTGTTCCGCGTAGAGCGCCGACCGGTCGACGATGTTCTGGACGGTGGTTCTCGTGACCCCGGCCAGCTTCGCGGTCGAGCGCTTGCTCTTGCCGTCGCGGAGCCGCTCGATGACCAGCAGCGCGGTGTTGAAGTCGTCGTTGGGGACCAGTCGTCCGTTCTCGCTGTCGAACCCGTAGGGCGGCCGACCGACGTGTTTGCCGCTCGCCTTCGCGGCGTGGATCCCCTCGCGCGTTCGTTCCGTGCTCACCGACGCTTCGATGTCCGCGGCGATCGACAGCCCCTGCAGTATCGCGCGCTCGTCGGGAGCGTCGGTTCGGTCGGCGTGAACCGTCCCCGGCTCACCCAGTTCGAGACCGATGTCGAGGACGTGGAGGGCGACCCCCGCGTCGAGGAGCGTCTCGACGAACTCGTTGAAGTCCACGACCGTCTTCGCGACGCGGGCGGCGTCGGTGACGATGACTCGTCCCACCGCCGCCGTCGCGACCCGGTCGAGCATCGCCTGATAGCCCGACGACTGGTCGGCACGCGCTTCGGCCCCCTCGTCGGAGAACATCGACACGTTCGCCGGGTTGAGGTCGAGGTCCCGCTCGGCGTACCTGAGGATGCGCTCGCGCTGGTCCGCCACCGTCCCCGTGTTTGGCAGAACGCGGACGTAGCCGACCGTCGCCCCTTCCGTCGTGCTTGTATCGCTTTGTGTCGCCATCGATCGAAGTTCGTTGACGGTCTCGGTTGCCGCCGATATGTGCGTTGCGGATGGCCGGGCAGTGGCCGTCCACGCCGGTTTCCCGTTTCGGTTACGGCTCGTGACCGATGCCTGAGTTTAACCCAGGGGTTATTAACACCCTGCCAGTACAAGCCGGCCCGGTATTCGGACGCTGGCCATAAGCTACATACATCTCTCTCGACGGTATCGTGGCCGACACGCTTGAGAGGGTGGTAGAAACTAATGGATATGAGCAATCGAGCGCTGGGCGAGAGCATGCAATGACTGGCGACCGAGGGTCGGCCTCGACGCGGCGGAACGTCCTCCGTGCCGGCGCGCTCGCGGGGGTTGGAGCGCTCTCGGGATGTATCGGGTCGGGGGCGACGACCGGGCGGGAGCTGACGATCGGCTATCAGCCGTACTACGCCGAGGCGTGGTCCGCCGTGGTGATAAAGAACGCCGGGTTGGCCGAGGAGTTCCTCCCGTCGGGCTACTCGGTCAAGAACTGGGACTCCGCGCTGCAGGGGTCGATCGTCGGGACGCGGATGATCTCGGGGAAGAACCAGGTCGGCTACACGGGCGACATGCCGACGATCACGGCGATCGCGAACGACAGCACCCCGATCAGCGTCGTCGGTCTCGCGGGCTACTCGGAGGGCCAGCAGTGCAGTCTCGCGGTGCGACCCACCGGTTCCGGGGTGACGGAAGTCCAACAGATGGACGGCCGGGACGCCGCGGTCACGACCGGGAGCTGCACCCACCGATTCTATCTCAACGTCGTCGAACAGACGGGCGTCCAACCGAACCTCGTCGACAACTCGATCGGGAACATCCTGGCCGAGATCCGCCAGGGCTCGCTGCCGGTCGGCTTCGGCTGGGAACCCAACATGGCCCGAACGGTCTACCAGGAGGACGCCGCCGAGTACTTCGTCAGCGGTTCGGAGTTCGACACCGGCGACGCGGCGGGGATCATCATGCCCGATTCGTTGATCGAGAACGACCGAGAAGCCGCGATCGGCTGGCTCAAGGCCGAGCTCAGGGCCAAGGAGATCATGGCCAACGACCACGAGCGCACGCTCGACCTCGTCGCCGAGGAGGGCGATCTCGCGACCTACGACCGATCCGTCCTGCGCTCGTGTCTCTACGAGAGCCTCCAGCTCGACCCCTCGATCAACCGGCTCGAACTCATCACGGACTACGCGGCCGTCCCACAGGCCAACCGATTGATGACCCAGCAGGGTCCACGGTTCCTCCAAGACCAGGGTGCGATCGCCGCGCTGCCGGCCGATTCGAGGTACAAACCCGGGCTCACGCAGACGGCGGCCGACGAGCTCGGCGTCGGGACCGGACTCGGCCGGTTCGACAGGTCGAACGGATCGAGTGAGTCGAGCGGATCGAACGAGTCGAGTTCGAACGCGACGGGGACGAACGCGAGCACGTCCGGGGGCGGACGATGAGCACGCAGTCGTTCTCCGAACGGTTGCTCGGCGACCGGGCGGGTCTCGGCGTTCCGCGTCGGGTCGTCCAGCTCGGGTCGGTGCTCGGGTTCCTCGTCGTCTGGTGGGCGCTCGTCCGGTTCGGCGTCCTCGGCTTCGAGTACCTGGCCGACCCGGTCGAGACGGGGACGAACATGCTCGCCTACCTCGCCGGCGAACCGATGGCGAGCGGCGGGACCATCTATCTGCACGCGGCGTACTCGACCTTCCGCGTCGTCTTCGGCGTCGGCATCGCGGCGGTGCTAGCCGTCCCGCTCGGGCTCGCGATCGGGACGAGCCAGCGCTTCGAGGACTACACGTTTCCGGCACTCGAGATCCTCCGACCGATCCCGCCGGTCGCCTGGGTCCCGATCAGCGTCCTCCTGTTGCCGGCACTCGATCTCCTCGGGATTCAGGTCAGCCTCGCCGTCCTGTTCGTGGTCTTCATCGGGGCCTTCTTCCCGATCCTCATCAACACGGTCGAGGGCGTTCGCACGATCGAGGACGAGTACACGCGGGCCGCCCACAGTCTCGGTGCGGAGGGGCTCCAGGTCTTCCGATACGTCGTCTTCCCGGCGACGCTCCCCTCGATCCTCACCGGGATATCGATCAGCATCGGCCTCGGCTGGATCACGGTCGTCGCCGCCGAGATCATCGCCGGCAACTACGGCCTCGGGTACACGATCTTCCAGGCCTATCGCCTGCTCCAGACCGACGTCGTGCTCGTCGGGATGGTCGTGATCGGCGTGCTCGGCTACGCCTCCTCGGCGCTGGTGAACCGCTACGCCGCACGACGGATGCCCTGGAGCGAGCGTGAGAGCCGATGACGGGAGCACACCACGACCGCGTCGCCGTCTCGCCGACCGCCGGTCGCACGACCGTACCGACTACCGAACGAACTCGACCGACCAACGACCACCAATGAGCAACACCAACCGGAACACGACCGAGGCTGTGTCCAGTACCGAATCGAAGACCGTGACCGCGACGAACGGAACGCAGGCGAGCGAAACGGGGGCGATCGAGATCGACGACGTCACGAAGGTGTACGACCCCGAGGGCGACCACGTCGTCGCCGTCGAGGACATGAACCTCGACATCGGAGCCGACGAGTTCATCACGATCCTCGGCCCCTCCGGGTGTGGGAAAAGCACGGTGATGGAGTGCATCGCGGGCTACCTCGAACCGACCGAAGGCGAGGTCCGCGTCGACGGCACCCGCGTGAACGGTCCCGACCCCTCCCGGGGCGTCGTCTTCCAGTCCAATCGTCTCTTCCCGTGGCTGACGATCGCCGAGAACGTCCGGTTCGGCCCACGGATGCGAAACGAGGTCGACGACGAGCGCGTGAACGACCTGATCAAGCAGATGGGGCTCGACGGCTTCGAGGACTCCTATCCCCACGAGCTCTCGGGCGGGATGCAACAGCGCGCCGAGCTCGCCCGGCTGTTCGCGAACGACCCGGACATCATGCTGATGGACGAACCGTTCAGCGGGCTCGACGCGATGACCAAGGAGCTGATGCAGGAGGCGCTGCTCGAGGTCTGGGAGAACGAGAGCCGAACGGTGATCTTCATCACCCACGACGTCGAGGAGGCGATCTTCCTCGCCGACCGGGTCGTCGTGATGAGCGCCCGACCGGGTCGAGCCAAGGACGTCCTCGACGTCGACCTCGACCGGCCCCGAAACCTCGATATGATCACGAGCGACGAGTTCACCCGCGTCAAACGCCGCGCGCTCGACCTCATCCACGAGGAGGCCGAACGCGCGATGGAACAGGCCGCGGGACGGGTCGATTGATGGCGACCGTCGAGAACGAACGCGGCTCCGAGTCGGGATCGGGGTCCAGCTCGGGGACCGGTGGTTCGGTCACCGTTCCGCGACCGGTCCGCCGTGTCACCTCGGTGCTCGCCTTGCTCGTGCTCTGGGCGCTCGCGACCAACCTCGGGCTGCTCAGCGAACTGCCCTCGCCGCTCGCCGTCGGGACGACGTTCCTCGACCAGTTCGCCGAGGTGTCGTTCTGGAGCGCCGCGGCCGTGAGCACGGCCCGGATCTACGTTTCGTTCGTCCTCGCGCTCGTTCTCGCCGTCCCGATCGGGTTGCTGATCGGCTGGAATCGGACGTTCGCGGACGCGGTCTATCCGGCGCTCGAGATGCTTCGCCCGGTGCCGCCGGTCGCCTGGATCCCGGTCGTCGCGCTCGTGTTCCCGATCGTCTCGGTCGGTGCGGGTGCGCTCGACTACCCGGTCGATACGGGCATCCTCTTCATCACGTTCCTCGGGGCCTTCTTCCCGATCCTGCTCAACGCGATCAGCGGGGTCAAACAGATCGACGAGGAGTTCCCCCGAGCGGCCCGGTCGCTCGGCACGTCGCCGTTCCAGACGTTCCGATACGTGGTCTATCCCGGCGCGCTGCCGTCGATCCACGCGGGAATGGTGAGCGGAATGGGGCTCGCGTGGGTCAACCTCGTCGCCGCAGAGATGATCGCCGGAAGCGGGCTCGGCTACCTCACCTGGTCGTCGTACATCGCCGGCGACTACGCGAGCATCGTCGTCGGTATGCTCTCGATCGGTCTGCTGGGATACTGCTCTTCGCTCATCATTCGACGGGTCGGCACGCGTCTGCTCCCGTGGAACAGCACGGAGTGAGCGGGAAGGGAGAAGCCAGGGGAGCGGTGTCCGCTCCCTCGGAAACGCGAACTCGGTCCTCCGTGTTCGAAAGTCGATAGCGGAGCCGAGCGAGTTCACACCCACTCGTAGAACCGTTCGAACCCTCGACGACTGGGCGCGCGATTTCGGACTGCCCTCATGATTGCGGAAAGTTCGTACGTCCGGATCCGATCCCGGCTGGAAGATGAGACGACAGTCGGTATAGAGGAACTGTGATACACGACAGAAGAGGAATAGTGGGGTCAGAGAGTCGCCGAATCAAGGTTGATGGTTTGGTTCGTGTGGACTATCTATTAGAAGTGCAACTGAGAGACGCGCCGAATAGAGCTGTGGCCCAACCCACGGCTTTCGACCGGACTACGGAGTGCTATCCAACTCCGGTTCGCTTCTGCAACAGTGTGAGCGTATTCTGTGCCGGCACAATCGGTGAGTGCTCGTATTCGTCGGTCAGGGCGACCCAGCAAGATGAAGATACGCTGTGGTTGCTCCGAAGAAAACGGCAACTCCTTCGGGTCGGCGGATTCGGTTGGGGCTAAGCGCGAGCATATGCTTCAGCTCGCTCTTTGAGCGCTTCGTTCATCTCCCTGAATCCCTGTGCAGTGGCTTCCTCGTTCAAGAATACCGGAACCAGGATCCCGGAGAACTCCTCACGCTGGACGAATCGCACGCGGTCGCTGTCAAGTGCTTGAATGTGGAGTTGATGGTGACCATCAAACACCTTCGGGATGAGCAGCCGACCGAGCCACTCCAAGCGCCTACCGCGCTCGGCAGTGAGCACTGTTGGACGGAACGTCATACCTCTTGCTCCCGGTGGTTGGATGTGTATTTTCAGTTGTTCGCCGCGATGGGTCTTCCCAGTAGCTTCGGTGATAAACGGGTTCCACTCGTCGTACTCGCCGAGATCGGTGAGAATATTCCAGACGACCTCTGCTGAAGCATTGATTTCGATATCTGTCTCGATTACATTCATTTTGTGAGTTTCTTGTCCGACGTCGTATCAGTACCGTCTCAACGTCGTTACCTCCTTATGGTGCCAGGATGATTTCTGGATTGTGCCATACATGTGCGGCTAGTTTATTAGCTAAGAAATTTAAGGGTATAGACAAACTGAACGATTTCTACGCGCTAAATCATCGGTCGATAGAGCTGAAGAAGTCCCACTCGAAGCTCGGAGAGCGACACCATGCGATACATCACCCTCAATTTAGAAGCCCCTGATACCGGCTTTCACCCAGCGAACCAACTGCTCGCAAACGACCCAGCGATACAACGTGGGGCGATCCATTACATTGACCTCATCGCCGATGGGACTAGCGTGCTCCTGTATCAGATTTACGGTGACCTCAACCGAGCAATGACATTGCTGAGTGACTCTGAGAGCGTGCTGAGCGTCGACGTCGTCGGCACAGACGAAGGACTTGTCTATCTTCACACTTTGCCAACGTCGCTCACAAAAACGTTGTTGGCTATTCCACGGAACCACGGGGTCGTGCTCGAAACACCAGTTAAGTTCGTCCCCAGTGGTGGGGCGAAAATCACGTTCGCGGGTGAGGAGAAGGCTCTAAATGGAGCGGTCGCAGCCATTCCTCCCGAAGTCAAGGTCAGCCTCGAACGGACTGGAACATATCATCCTAGTGGGCAGAATCTCGTCTCGCTACTAACTAACCGCCAGCGGGAAGTTCTCTGGATAGCGGTCACTGACGGCTATTTTGAGTCACCACGAGCGACCACTCTGGCTGGGATCGCGGACCGCCTTGACCTATCGAAGGGAACAGTAGGCGAGCATTTGCGAAAGATCGAAGCAAAAATCCTGCCGCTTCTCGTGGCATGAAAGTGTTAAAAGTGACAGGTTTGGACTGCATTGTTTTCGCTGAGCGGGTTTTCTCAAATGTCATGCTGCTATCTCAATATCTATCGGCATCAACGAATTTGAGAGCCGACAGAATCGGTTTCAGGGAGCTTTCACGAATTGTCCTCTGCATTGAGAGCACCAATCTCGACTTCTAAATGGCGCTGATGATGTGAATGGGGAAACCCATCCGAGAGACACGCTAGAGAAAGCTTTCGCTCACATCCAGTCGTTCGAACCCGCTTCAATCAACGCTTTCGTAAACCTGCCCCGAAAAGACCATTTCTTACTTTGGTCTAGATATTTGGCCAGTATTGCTTCAGGATAACCCTGGATTGAGCGCCGAAATCGTTGCGTCTTCCGATGTACCGGTAACGTCGTCTCCGAGTCCAACAAGTTTGGCGCTCTCGACCCAGAGCCGTCTCGCCAGTTCTTCGTCGTGTGATTCGAGCGACGAACCGGCGATCTCTCGCTCAACGAAATACTCGCCGGAAATCGTCTTCAAAGCTGGTTCGGTGACGAGCCATGCGAGGTTCGAGCCGCTCGTTTTCGGACTGTTCACGCCGGGAAACATCTGGAGTAGTGGCATCACGTGATTCCAGAGAAAGCGGACCACACCACCTCGGTCACGCGCGAGTCCAGTTCCCGGCATGAGTCCCGGGTCGAACGCATTCGACGTTATCCGTGGGATCGGAACGCCAGTACTCAATGCGCGGAGCCGCCGGTCGAGCTCGTAGGCGGTGAGCAGGACCGCCAATTTCGAGGTCGTGTATCGCTTTTGACCGAGATTTCCTGGGTCGGTTTCAGGGTTCTCATCGGGAAACGCGAGCGCCTGGACATCAGTGAGCTCCGGTGCTGGCATTCCGACTGTGCGTGTCCAGAACTCTGTCGGGTCATGGGCTCCGCTCGAAACGAAGACGACCCGTCCTGAGGATTGAATTCGGTCGAGAAGGAGATTCACGAGGAGGAAATGACCCAGATGATTCACACCGAACGTGAGTTCGAAGCCGTCTTCGGTGTAGGTAGTGCCGGTCGTCTGCTGAATGCCGGCGTTACAAACAAGCGCTTCGAGCGGGGGGAGTGTGTCCGTATCGAGACGGTTGCAGACGGTCTCTGCGAACCTGCGGACCGAATTGAGCGACGCGAGGTCCAGTTCGAGTGTACTGATATTGCCGTTCCTGGTTTCAGCCGAAAGCGCCGAGGCTGCACCGGTAGCGCGCTGTTGGTTCCGACTCGCAAGGATAACCTGCCAGTCCCGATTAGCCGAAAGGACGTTCCGTGCGCATTCGTAGCCGAGCCCTCTGTTCCCGCCCGTAATGATGACGGTACGAGTTGGTGTGTCTCGAGTCACGTTGCTGATCAGACTGTTAGCAAGCTAACGAAGATGATAAGCTTATTGGTAGATATTTTGACTTTCATCGCCCATGTTCTTCGCAATACGATTGAGCATCCGCGTTAGTTCGGCAACATCCGCGTGGCTGAACCCCTCGAGGAACTCTTCGGTAAAGGCTTCATTCTCCTCCTCAGTCAGGGTTTGCAGCAACTGCTCGCCGGAGTCCGATAGAGATACGAGATTGACACGGGCATCCTCAGGACTCTCCGTACGCGTGACCAGCCCACGTTCTTCGATGGTATCGAGGATGCGAGCGAGTGTAGGGCCCGAAACACCGAGCATCTCCGCGAGAACGTGCTGTTCAGCCTCGGGATGATAGTAGAGGGCGATGAGAACGTCATTTTGAGCGGCAGTCAGGTCGTATCGAGCGAGACCCTCATCGAGGTGTTTGCGTGTTGCTTGATGAGCGCGCTTGAGTGCGAAAACAGTTGGATGCATTAGTTGGGTATTTATTTAGCAAGCTAATATAAGTGAGCCCTCGTCTACGGACACGTAGCTGTTGATGGGGGACGCTGGTCCGACGACTCAACTTTTGTGTGGAGTGATTGATGTAAAGCGCAGTAACGGTTAGCACTCATCATCTCCGACTTCCCCATTCAACCCACGACCCAGTATAATTCTTCACTGAGTCGAACCCAAGCAACTCGGACAGAACAAACCAGAACAACGAGGATCGATACCCAGCAGCGCAGTAGAGAACGATGTCTTGATCTGTGCTCAATTGGTTGCGCTCCGCGATGGAGCGAAGCTGTTCGACCGATTTCAGTGTGCCGTCCTGATCAACGATCGTTTCGAGTGGTATGTTAGTACTTCCAGGGATGTGTGGTTTACTGAAGAGTGAATTTTTGATAAATCGTGGTATCGCGTTCGTTGAGAGTTCTCCTCTCAACATAAGAGTGGCCCAGATGAGCGTGTATATGAGAGAGCCCGTATGCTCTTTTGGATCGCGAACACTGATTATAGGGTCGCCACGGTTGGTTGCTCGTTCAACTTCAGTGATTGTTGCTCTGATTTCAGGGCGACCTGTAGAGACTTCATATCGCCGTGGGTCGAAATCGCTCGGTGAGTTCGTGGTTGGATAACCCATTTCATTCCAATATTCTTTTCCACCGTCCAGGAGACAGACAGTATCGTGTCCGAAATAGGCGAAGTACCAATATGCATAGGCAGCAGAGGTATTCTTCTGGCCACTATAGAGAACTACAGTTGACTCGGGTGTGATTCCGAACTTCCCGACGACTGTTTCGTACTTCGATCGTGAGAGCATATCGAAGTTCTTCGTGACTTCGAACTCATCATCCAGATCGAGAATTGTTGCACCGGGAATATGACCACCTGGTAATTGAGGGAGGCCGCCAGTGATTTCAACGAGTCGAAGATCGGGATCATTCTGTTGAAACTCATTGAGACGCCCTGCTACCCATTGTGGCGAAACCAAAGAGGCATTGGAAGCCATTCAACCAACCAACTGGTTGGTTGGTATTGTATTTGCCGGTTTTATAGTAACAAATTTTTGATGTTTCTCATTGGTTCTTTCCATAAAACCGTCTAAGGAGAACACAGTTGTGACGGCGCGTTCAACCAAGCACTATGCCCCGGAAGGAGTTCTTTGAGCAGGAACCTACGAACAGTCGTGAAGCGATAATGCAATCTACATTTTACGTCTTGTGGGATGAGGGTTACGACCAACTCACACTTCAACGAATAGCTGACCGTACAGACCTCCACAAATCAACGCTCTATCATCACTTCGATACGAGGGAAGAGCTACTCAAAGAATTTTTAGATTATCTCATCCAAAACAGTCACGAAGCACTATTTGTTTTCGACGCAGAGAGAGCTCCACAAGAAGCGATCGAACAGTTCATCAAAGTAATGATTCAGGGGGAGACTTCGAAAGTACCGGAGACAGAGACTGAAAACATTCATGCACTCCAAACAACACTCTTCGTTGAGCTGCGGAGTGTGGCGGTACACAACGAGGAATTCCGTGAGAGGTTTACAGAGCTAGACAACCTCCTCAAGCAGCATCTCTCGTCGATAATTCAGGACGGAATCGAACAGGGTGAGTTTAAGCAAGTGTCTATCGGGGCAATGGCAGAGACTCTCGTTGCACTCGCAGCCGGCGAAATAGTACGACGAGGTACGACCATGGATGCTGCTTCCGGACAGGCACTTAACGATGTCCACGATCTGATTACCGAGTGTTTGTACGCGAACAATTCGTCCTCCGAGTAATTGCTATTGTACCTGAGCACATCCGCTCATTTCGTCATGTGTTTTACGACCTGTCGGAACTGTATCGATGCTCGCCTGCTAATTCAACGGTTTTCACAACACATTATGATCAGGTACATAGAACACAGTTGAGCCAGGAGTATGACCGGGCACGTGAATCGCGTGTATTTGGTCTGGGACGTCGTCTGATTCGCGATCGTTGAAGGAACTCACAGTCCGTACTGGCGGAACGGATAGACGACGACTGATGGTGGCGTTTTGGTGGTTAGATGGATGGCTTCCCGAGGAAATTCCGGACTATTCGCCGTTCAGCGCGATGAAGCGTTCCACTCGCTGCTCCTTTCGAAACACCGAGCATCGCTGCGAGATCAGTGAGTGTACACTGGCGAGGGCTCTCATAATACCCTTGCTCCACCGCTTTGAGAACGAACTCTCGCTGACGGTCGGTCAACAACGCTGTTGGATCGGTCGAGGATTTGATCGAATTCACTTCGTAAGTGACCCCCGCTGACTCGAAGGCGTCCTTTAGCTGTGATAAACGCTCCTGCGAAGTGGTCAGGTCCGCTATCGCCCATCCGTTTCGAATGGAGAGCGGTAACGGCACGAAGTTTCCTGACTCGAATATGGCACGATGTGGTGGAGGAACGAACGGAAGCTCGTATCGAAGAACCGTTCGCATCGAATCGGAGTGGAGGATTTCGTACCCGGACTGGAGATTCTCCTCTTCCGCAAGGATCTGGTTGACAGCTGTGTCATCAGCGGATTGAATATCGAGGATGATGAGTAGGCCCGTCTCGGTCGGGAGGTGGGCTACGATCCGAAACTCCGTGTCCGGGTGGTCGGACGAAACCGCCCCTACCCCACCTTCTACTTCAAATCTGAATCGTGCTCTCGGCATAGTTCCCCTTGCTTCGTCTCCTCTATCCGTGCATACCTAAACATGTTTATGGCGATCGCCAAGATACCAGAATACGTACTCTGTCTCGTAATGGCGCGAAGCAGAACCGGTGAACCTGAGGTCGACGTTGGACAGTTACTACGAACTGGGAGGAGAGTACTATGAGACAACAACGTGTCCTCGTTGTTGGAGCCACAGGTAATCAGGGTGGAGCGGTTGTCGACCACTTACTGTCCGGCGATTACGGTGAATTCGATGTCCACGCTTTGACGCGTAATCCACAGGGCGAGCGTGCACAGCGACTCGCTGATCGGGGAGCAACCATCGTCACGGGTGACTTGCTTGACAAAGATGACCTCGGCTCGGCAATCGAGGGCGTTGATGCCGTGTATCTCGTCACGACGCCCGACGGCGGCCCCGATGCTGAAACCGAGAAGGGGAGAAACATGGTCGATGTCGCCGCGGATGCCGACATCGAGCACTTCGTCTTCAGCTCGGTTTGTGGAGTCGAACGTGGGATCGGTATTGCGTTCTTCGACCCGAAATACGCGATCGAACAACGAATCGAAGAGCTGGGTCTTCCGACAACGATTATTCGACCGGTCGCACTCATGCAGACGTTCGAAGCGCAGCGTCGGGCGGTTCTCGGAGGAACGTTCACGCTGCCGCTCGCGGAAGGTACTCCGCTACAAATGGTTGATACCGGCGACATCGGCGCACTTACCGCCACCGCGATGGCGGCACCGGAAGCGTACATTGGTGAAACGTTCAGCGTCGCTGGTGACGAACATACCCTTGAGAGTGCAGCAGCAACACTCACAGACGTTACTGGGATCGAAACAAGCGCCAATCATCTGTCAATAGCGGCTGCTCGAGACCAGATCGGAGACGGACCGGCACAGATCTACGACTGGATCAACAAAGAGGGATTTGATGTCGATATCAAAGCGCTTGAAAGCGATCTACCAATCGAACTCACCGACTTCGAGTCGTATCTCTACAATCATGGTTGGGGTTCGCTCGGAGAGGAAAGCGGTAACTGACAATCCCGGAATGTGAACTCAACCACGTCTAGTTTCTATCGCTCCTTTCCCTCACGTTCGATTCGACGTCCCACAGGGGCTCCCTCTTCTGGTGAGTGACGGCGAAATCGAATTGACGGGGATATCGTCCTCGCCATATTCCACCGGGAGTGATTTGGTCAGGTTGATCAACGCTGCTTTCGTTGCACTGCCTACGGTTTAGTTCGAACTCGCTGGAGAAACCCTCTCGTTGCCCGTTTAGACACGAGATCTTTACCCATCTCGTCGAGTAGAGTCACATATGAGTTCACCAGAGGACGGCGGGCACCCACCACCGGAGACGTACGAGGAACTGATGAGCGCAACCTATCGAGCCCTCTGCCGACATGGATATGCTGACTTGACCCTTCGAAAAGTCGCCGCCGAATCCGACAGGAGTCGGGCCCTTATCCACTATCACTACGACTCGAAGAACCATCTCGTGGTTTCCCTTCTCGAATATCTCTTCGAGACGTTCAGCGCACGACTCAACGATCTCGCGGGGGCCCCGCCAGACGACCGTCTCGATGCACTCCTCGACTGGGTTGCGTATGGGCCGCGAATCGCCGGGCAAAGCGGACAGGACTATCATACCGCGATATACGAACTACGGGCGCAAGCACCCTACAACGAGCAACTCCGAACACAACTCTACTCCAATTACGTTTCCATCCAGCAGATGTGTATCGAGATCATCCGAGATGGGATCGAACAGGAACTGTTCAAGACCGTCGATCCTGAAGAATTCACCGCAATAGTTTTCCACGCGATCAGTAGTGCGCGCAACGTCGACCTTATGCATGAGACGGGGAATGCGCTCGACACCGTACTCGATGGCCTCGACCGATACCTCTTTTCGCAACTCTACGTCGATTCCGTCCGAGAATAAATACACTCTGTTTCTGGACGTAGAGAGCCCGAGGATGCCGTGTCGATATGACTGGCCAACCGGCCAGCTTTAAGTAGTAGCCCGGAATATGGGAGATAGCGCTTGGAGGCGCACACGATCCATCATGACAAGAATCGACACGGACCAGGATTCGGTTACGCTGATCAACGTGTTCACCGTTGATCCTGACAACCAAGACCAGTTACTCGACCGTCTCATCGAAGCGACCGAAGAGACGATGCAGGACGTTCCGGGTTTCGTCTCGGCGAACTTTCACAAGAGCCTTGATGGCGAACGCGTCGTCAACTATGGTCAGTGGGAGAGTCGGGCGGCGTACGAGGCGATGAGCGATAATCCCGAAGCGGCCAAGCACATGGGGAGTGCAGCGGAACTCGTTACCGATTTCGACGCACACCTCTACGAAGTCGAACACATCCACGAGACGACCGAATGAAGGTCACGGTCGTTCCGCCGTTCGACTTCGCGCAATCACTCGAATCCCTCAACGGGTTCGCTCCCTGTGCGGGCGATCATTACTGCGAACGCGAGCGATTAGTAACGGGCGGATTCGTGGAAGAGCTGCCGTTCGTTGCGCACGTCACCGCTCAGAATGGTGAACCCGAGCGTCTTTCCGTTGATGTGCGTTGGATCGACGATCCCGGCGAGGAAGCCGCAGTGGCCGAGTGGCTCTCGGCGTTCCTGTCGCTCGACGATGACCTGACCGCACTGTACGAAGCTGCTCGTGACGACCCGCCATTCGAGCGTATCGTACAGGGTCTTCGCGGTTTCCACCACGTTCGATTCCCGACGCCGTTCGAGGCCGCTTGCTGGGCAGCACTATCCCAGCGAACGCCGATGAGCCTCGCAAAACAGCAAAAACAGGCACTCGTCGAGGTGTGTGGCCGGATCGTCGAGGATGGAGACCAAGAAATATCGCTGTTTCCGACTCCCAGAATGGTCCGGGCAGCCGAGCCAGCCGTCCGCGAGACGATCGGTAACGAGCGGAAGGCGAAAACGCTCCTCGGAGCCACCGAACTATTTGCCGACGAGCCGCTCGGAGAACTTACGGACGAGGTACTCCTCACGCGCCTCGCCGATATTTGGGGTTTCGGTGAGTGGTCGAGTGAATTCGTCTTCCTCCGGGGTTTCGGTCGACTGACGCGAGTTCCATCGACCGAACACCGTCTCCGTAAAGCTGTTGCAGACGTCTATGAGCTCGATGGAGCCGAGGCATCCGACAGCGACCTCGCCCAACTTAGCGAGCGATACGCCCCGATGAAAGGGTACTGGGCCTACTACGTCCGTGCCTGGGCGTTTCGACGAGAAGTAGATACAGCACCAATCGCAAACTGAAAGACGTAATCGAGTCTAGGAGGCAAAGCACTCGCTCAACGCTTACCAATGAGGGGAACACCGCAGGACATCGTTTCCTTCTATGATAGTCTCTGTGAACCTTTCCTGAGAGCTACAGCAACGTTGAAATTTCGCTGAAGGCGTTGGGGGGATGGGTCAGCGACACGGCGTACAGTAATGCTCGTACCCAGTTTCACACCGCGTTGTCGGGCATGAACGGTGACGTTTGAAGCGTTTATCTACGGCAGTGACAACAGACTCCGCCTCCAACGAACGGTCTTCCCATCCCCTTCTTACATTTTCCGCAAGTTTCTGTCCCGCTATTTTGACCGCCTCCGTCGTTCCCTTGGCATGACACCAGGTGCGGATGACAGTCGTGCACGCATAACGATGAGGAACTACCGTGGTATCACTTGTGAACGCTCATCCGGTCAAGCCATGACTTTCGATCCCGGCCGTTCTATATCGTGAGATGAGATTTATCTTGGATGACGCGGATATCACGGCCTCCACAATGTTCGATCAGATCTATTCACTCGAAATTGCAACGAACGGGACGGCCGAACCGCACAAACGGCACCGGTCGGGACCCACCGAGAACGGCCTATCAGGGTACCCAGCCACCGGAATCGTCCGATCCGTCCGAGTCGGTTCGACGCGCCGGTCGGTAGGAGAGCCCCGCTTCCTTCATCAGCCGTCGGCAGCTCGGGCGCGAGTACTCGACGCCGAAGGTCTCGCGGAGGTAGCGCTGCACCAGCGGTGGGCTCCACGCGGAGGCATCGACACCCACCTCCGAAGGGGGCTGCTGAAGGGTCTCCTCGAAGGCTTCGCGCTGGTCGGCGGTGAGCTTCCGCGGACGACCCGAGCGGTCGGCGTCGACGACCGCGTCGGCGAGCGGCCGTGATTCGAGCCGCATGAGCCAGCTGTAGATGGTGCGGCGCTGGACCCCGTACCAGTCGGCGAGTTCGGTCTGACTGACGCCGTTCTTGTAGGCGATCGCCGCAAGAAGGCGCTGTGCGGGTTTCGCTCCGTCGACCTCGTCGAGGGCCGCCTGCAGTTCCTCGACGGAGATCTCGTCGAGATGGTCCATACCGTGAGTGGATCCGGTGAGCGGATAGTTCTAGCGGTCTCCGTGGTAGCGGTGTGGGTGGTCGCGGTATCGGTCGGGAGCAAGCGGTTTATCCGCCCGACCGCGAACCACGAACATGGTCGAGAACGTCATCTGGCCGGCGTACCTGGACGCCGGACGCAGTCGAACCGAGGGTCGGCGGGTGCCCCGAGGCGTCGCGGTACCCGAGCCGACCGTCGACGAGATCGCTCGTGCGGCCGGACAGGTCGGCTACGACACCGTGATCGAACGCGAGAAGACCTACCCGCGCGAGCACACCGCCCGTGGCCGTGTGCTGGTGAAGGACGCCGACGACGACGGGAAGTCGGACCTCCTCCAAGCCGTCGCGGTCTACGTCGCCGCACTCCGGGAATGAAACGCGCAGGCGAGGTGGTCGGCACGGCTCAGGGACTCGCCATCGTCCGGTGTGACGACGAGGGCTACCCGAACATCGGCACCCAGCTCGTCGACCAGAGCCTCTCGACGGTCGGCCAAGTCGTCGACGTGTTCGGGCCGACCGACCGACCGTTTCTGGCGCTGAAGTCGACGAACGCGCCGGCGGGGTTGCTCGGCGAGCGCCTCTACAGCGAGTAGGCTACCACCGCCAGCGGTCCGACTCCTCGACGTCGAAGAGGCTGGGTCCGTCCGCCGTGCTACCTTCGTCGAGGTAGCTCGACCGCCCCGCGAGGACGACGTTCGTGACCGCGCCGAACAGGAGCACGAGACAGCTGTAGTAGAGCCAGACGAGCACGAGGAGGACACCGCCCACGATGCCGTAGGCCGTGTACTGACCCGCGTAGCCCACGTAGATCTGGAAGGCGAACTGGGTCAGCGCCCACCCGATCGCCGACAGCACCGTGCCGGGCAGGACTTCGGTCACCGAGACGTCGACGTCCGGAACGAAGTAGTAGACCGGGAAGAAGACGAACGTGAGCCCGACGACGAGGTAGAGCGGGCTGAGGCGACCGAGAAAGGGGATCGGGAGGTCGGGGACGAACGCGAGCACGCCGCCGGTGAGCACGACGGCCACGACCCCGAAGGCGACGCCCACGAGTACGACGAGAGCGTCACGGAGCTGTTTGGGGAGGGACTTGACGTCGCGGACGCCGTAGACCGCGTCGAACGCGATGTCGAGCCCCCGGAAGAGCTTGAGCGCGCTCCAGAGCAGGGTCGCGAGGCCCAGCACGGACGCGCCGGTCTGGCCCGAGGAGTCGGTGAGGGCGTCCGCGAGCAGTTCGCGTGCGCTCCCGGTGAGCGTCGAGTTGAACAGCGCGGTGATCTGGTCGGCGAACGCCTCGCCGCCGATAACGGACGCCGCGATGAAACTGAGGAGGAACAGCGGGATCATCGAGAGGAAGGCGTAGAACGCGAGGCTCCCCGCCATGAAGGTGAGGTGGTTCTGCGTGACCTCGGCGACCATCGCGCGGGCGATAGTCACCGGGCGGGAGGAACGAAAGCTCATAGGCGTTCGTCCGTCCGGAAACGTGCGGAATCAACCTAATGGTTCGGTTTTCGACGTCGTTTTGTGACCTCCCGTCCAGGGCGGTCGACCCCGGTTCGAACGTGGTGGGTGACCGACGGGTCGCTCGCACGAGTCACCGAACGAAACCCCGAAGACGGCGGCGGGGGTGGTGGAGGTATGGACCAGCGCACGCGGGTGTACGCGGCGGGTGCGATGGCGGTCGCGGTCTTCGTGCTGATCCAGCTCGGGGCGGTAGCGCTGGTCGGCCCCTTCGAGCGCGCGGGCTACCAGGCCGTCGAGAATCCGACGGACCCCGCGAACAGCGCGGTCTACATCGGTGCGATCCTCGTCGCCACCGCCGCGATGCTCGCGGTGATCAAACTCGACATCCAGTGGCTCCTCCGGGGGTTCGTGGTGTTTTCCAGTGGACTGGTCTCGCTCTACGTCTTCTCGGTGCTCGCACCGCCCGTCTCGACGAGCCTCGCGGGCGTGACGTTCAACCCGCTCGCGGTCGGCGGGGCGGTCGTCCTCGCGGTCGCGCTGCTCGCCTACCCCGAGTGGTACGTCATCGACGCCGCCGGGGTGGTGATGGGCGCGGGCGCGGCGGGCATCTTCGGTATCAGTTTCGGCCTCCTGCCCGCGATACTCCTGCTGGTCGCCCTCGCGGTCTACGACGCGATCTCGGTCTACGGCACCGAACACATGCTGACGCTCGCCGACGGCGTGATGGACCTCAAACTCCCCGTGGTGCTCGTGATCCCACTCACGCTCTCGTACTCGTTCCTCGCCGACTCGCCGACGGCGAACGCGGACGAGAGCGTCGAAGCCGACGGCGGGGAAGGCGAGGAGGGCGAAACGGACGAGACGACTACGGCGGGAGCCGGCGACCGGGACGTGTTCTTCGTGGGGCTCGGTGACGCGGTGATGCCGGGCGTGCTGGTGGCGAGCGCCGCGTTCTTCGCGCCCGCTCGCCCCCTGATACCGGGCTTCGCGCTCTCGCTCCCCGCGCTCACCGCGATGGTCGGCACGGTCTGCGGCCTCGTGGTCCTCCTTCGGCTGGTGATGAAGGGGCGCGCCCACGCCGGGCTGCCGTTGCTCAACGGCGGGGCGATCGCCGGCTACCTCGTGGGCGCGGTCGCCTCGGGGATCCCGGTCGTGACCGCGCTCGGACTCGGGCCGTACCTCTGAACCCGGCGAGTCCCGACCGCGACCCTATGGGACTCGAAACGTTCGGAGACCCATGAACAGCATCGAGACAAACGATAGCACGCCGACCGACGAGCACACCCGGCCGAGCCTGTCGCGCTCGACGGTCGCGACCGGTCTGGAGGCCGGGGCGTTCGCCACGGTGGTGATGACGGTCTTTCGCGAGCCAACCGCGCGCGCCCTGCCACCGACCGCGGAACTGCTCGCGCGGTGGCTGGGCGGCGACGCCGACGACTACCACCTGCACTCGCTGGGGCTGCATCTGGTCTACGGGGCCATCGCCGGCGGGCTGTTCGCACCGATACTCGCCGTGATAGACGCCGACCGAACCCACCCGGAGGCGGTCGGACTCGTCGTCGGCGGCGTCTATGGCCTCGTCCTCTCGGTCTTCGGCGAGGCGGTCGTCCTCCAGCGCTATCTCGACATGGACCTCGCGACCGACGAGTCGGCGGTGTTCCACGCCGGCCACCTCATCTACGGGCTGGCGCTCGGCGCGTGGCTCGGGTCGCGGGCCTGAATCGGGCGAGATTTCGGCCCGCCGAAAGATCGGAACGGCTATGTTTTGTTAGGCGAGCCTAATTCGTATGTCACGCGACGCTACCGATGGCTCGACGCGCCGCCGGTTCCTCAGAACCGGTGTTGGGGTCGGTCTCGCTGGGTTGTTCGCCGGCTGTTCGAGCGGAAACGACGCGGGGAGCAACGGGTCCAACGAAACGGGCGGTGGGGCCGGCCCGTCGAGCGCGACGGCGGGGTCCGGCGGATCGACCGCTGGCGGTTCGACGGACGGGGCCACGAACCAAGGTGGAGCCACCGAGAACGGCGGGACGACGACTGGAGAGTCGTACTCGGTCTCGATGGCACCGGTCGGGAGCGTCACGTTCGACTCCGTTCCCCAGACGTGGGTTCCGTTCACCGGCGACTACGCCGACATGGGCGTCGCGCTCGGCCAGTCGGACGGCCTCTCGGCGATCGGCGTCGCCGCCCGGTACGGCGCGTTCTACTACGACGACCTCCCGGGGGTCTCGGTCGATACGAGCAGCCTCACCGAACTCTACCAGGGTGACAGCGTCGGCAAGGAGGTCTTCTACGAACTTGACGCCGACGTCCACGTCGTCGACCCCAACTTCATGGTCAACAGGCTGAGCTGGAGCCAGGGCGACGTCACGGAGATAACGAACCAGGTCGCGCCCTTCTTCGGCAACACCACCTTCACGCAGGTCTACGACTGGCACGACTACCGCTACTACACGATGGAGGAGCTGTTGGGGAAGCTCGGTGCGGTGTTCGACCAGCGCGGACGCGCCGAGGCGTTCACCGCGGTGCTCGACGACGTCCACTCGACGGTCGAGAGCGACCTTCCGAACCAGACCCCCTCGATCGCGCTGCTCTACCCCGCCGACGTCCCGCCGGAGTCGTTCTACCCCTACCTCGTGGGCGAGGGGACGACCTCGAAGCAGTGGCGGACCCTCGGCGTCGAGGACGCGCTGGCGGCGAACGACGTGGCCGACGCCCAGGCGGGCGGGAGCGCGATCGACTTCGAGACGCTGCTCGAGGTCGACCCGGACGTGCTCGCGGTACGCCTGCAGGGCGAGATCACCGACCAGTACTTCCAGGAGAACATCGTCACGCCCCTCGAAAACCACGAGGTGGCCTCCCAGCTCAGCGCGGTCCAGAACGGTCGAGTGATCTACGCCGGGCTGACCTACCAGGGTCCGATCATCTACCTCCATCAGCTCGAACGCGCGGCCCAGGGCGTCTACCCCGACGCGTTCGGCGGCAGTCAGCTCTTCGACCGCCAGCGCGTCGCGAACATCGTGACCGGGGACGGATGACCGATCTCGATGTGGTGGTGGTCGGCGGCGGTCCCACCGGCTGTTCGGCGGGCGTGTTCACCGCACGGTACGGGCTGCGGACGACGATATTCGACCGCGGCGCAGCCGCGCTCCCGCGGTGTGCCTACCTCGAAAACTACCCTGGATTTCCCGCCGGGATCGACGTCGAGACCTTCTCCCGACTGCTCCACGCCCAGGCTGAAGAGGCGGGCTGTTCGGTCGTCCCCGAGATGGTCGAGTCCGTCGAACGCGATGGGGACGGGTTCGCGGTCGAGACGAGCGAGGGCCGACAGATCACAGCGACATACGTCGTGGCCGCCACGTGGTACGACGGGTCGTTCCTCCGACCGCTCGGCGGCGACGAGATGTTCGAAACTCACGACCACGGCGGTGAGACCCACGAACACTTCGACCCGGACTACGCGGACGACGACGGTCGCACGCCGGTGGATGGCCTCTACGTCGCGGCACCGGCGGGCGAACGGACCGTCCAGGCGGTGATCGCAGCGGGCAACGGCGCGCACGTCGCCCGGAGCCTGCTCTTCGACCACCGGTGTGCCGAAGGCTACCCCGAGGGCGTCGCGGCCCACTACGACTGGCTCCGCGGTGACGCGGACTTCACCGGCGAGTGGGCCGAGCGCGACCGCTGGCGCGAGTGGTTCGCGAGCGAGGTCGAGGTCGACCCCGCGGACGACGACCGGGTGCGCGAGCGCAGGGAGCAGTACATCGACGACGCGTTCGAGACCTACGTCCCGCCCGAGGAGGCCGAGCAGCGAGCCGAGCGGGGCGTGCGCCGGCTGGTCGACGTCGTCGGCCCCGAACGGGTGCTCGACGCGCTCGACGACGACGCGATCCGCGAGTATCTGGACGGGAACTGAGTTATTCGCCGGTGAGGGCCTGGCTGCCCGGCGCGAACGCGAGCTCGGTGCCGAGGCCCTCCTCACGGGCCTTCTCGTAGACCAGATAGCCCGCCGCGACGGTCTCGATCCCGGTGCCACCCGAATCGAAGACCGTTATCTCGTCGTCGGACTCACGGCCGGGAGCCTCGCCCGCGACGACCGCGCCGAGTTCGGCGTGAATATCGTCCTCGGTCACGACGCCCTCCTCGACGGCGTTGATGAACGAGCCGGCGTCGTTCATGACCCGCTCACGGAGGTCGGGGACGTACTTCGCGCGCTCGATGGTGGTCGCGTCGAGTTCGTGCTTTTCGGGGTGATACTGGCCCATCGCGGTGACGTGTGCGCCGTCCTCGAGGAGTTCGCCGTCGAAGACCGGTTCAGACGCACTCGTCGCGGTGACCACCACGTCCGCACCTTCGACCGCGGCGTCGCTCGACGCCACGGCCGCCACTGCGGGGTCGAGCTGTTCGTTCATCTCGGCGGCGAATTTCTCCCGGTTCTCCGCGGTCGGCGAGTAGACGTTCACCGTCTCGAAGCTCCGAACGGTCGCACAGGCCCGGAGCTGACCGCGGGCCTGGGCACCGCTCCCGATGACCGCGAGCGTCGTCGCGTCCGTTCGCGCGAGCGCGTCGACGCCGACCGCGCCCGCCGCGCCGGTCTTGAACGGGTTGATGCTCGCGCCGTCGAGCAGGGCGATCAGGGCCCCCGACTCGGCGTCGAACACCGGCTGGACGAACTGGGCGTCGCGGTTGCCGAAGCCCGCGGCGTACATGTAACCGCCCATCGCGCCCGTCTCGGGCAGGATGGCGGTGTAGTCCGTGAGCATCCCTGGAGGATCCGCGTTCGTGAGCTTCGTCCGCGGCGCGGCGGGCGCGCCCTCGCCGCGCTGGCGGTAGCCCTCGCGCACCGCCCGGACGTACTCCTCGGGCGTCGCGAGCCCCGCACACTCCTCGCTGGTCAGAAACAGCGTTCCGTCGTCGGTCATACGGACACAAGGGCGAGCGAGGCTTTATGAGTGGTGGCTCAAGTCACCCCGTCGCTTCGGATTCGAGGAAGCCGCGAAGCGCGTGACACAGCCGCGACCGCCCCGCCGGGCCGAGGAAGTGCCGTTCGTCGGGAAGGGTGAGGACCTCCCGGCACTCCAGGAAGGTCGTCCGGATGCGGGGGCCGATCGTTCGAGCCGGGAAGAACGGGTCGTCGGCCGCGACCACGCCGAACACGGGTACCCCGACGGTTCGAAGCGCGTCGCGCGTCGGGCCGGGGAATCCGGTCATGAGGTCGGCGGTTCGGAGCGCGGCCGCGATGGTGTCGCGGACGACGGGCGGGAACGACCCCGGTGGTTCGGTCGCCAGCGATCCGAGCGCGCGGTCGAGCAGCCAGGGCTGCGGGAGGTAGCGGTAGGCGAGCGACGGGACCCCGACCCTCGCCAGCCCGGCCGGGGGGCCGACACCGAAGCCCGCCGGAACGACCAGCGAGACCGATTCGAACCGGTCGGGGGCGCGGACGAGGGCTTCGAGGAGCACCCCCGAACCGTGGGAGAGACCGACCGCCGGAACCGCCTCGACCCCGAGCCCATCGAGGAGCGCCACGAGCCACCGGCCGTAGTCCGCCGTTCGGGCCGTCGTCTTTCCCGGCTGTCCGGGCGTGTCGGGCGCGAGCAGCCGGTACTCGTCCGCGAGCGCCTCGACCCACGCGAGCGTGACCGGGGTCGTGACGTTCCCGCCCTGGAGGACGAGCAGCGGTTTCGCGTCGGGGTCACCGGCGAGCAGCAGGTGGGTCTCGCCCACGGCGGTCTCGATTCGCCGCTCCTCCACCGGGCCGTCGAGGAGTTCCGCGACGGCTCGGTCGTAGAGTGGTTCGAACGGTGTAGCGGTCATACGGTCCTCTCCGTCGGGAACGTGCTTGAGTCGAGCCGTGACCGAAACGCGTTGTAAAAGCAGTAGTCAGCAGAGAAGTCGAAGAGAGGGAGAAATTATTCGGCCGAGTTGAGCGAGCCGCCGTTGGGCTGCGGGGCGGGCTGGGTGTCGGCACCCGGCGAGCGAACGAAGAGGCCGTGACCGATGAGCGCGACCGCGACGGCCGCCGCGAGCGGGACGGCGAGCGTGAGTGAAACGCCGAAGGCGACGAGGAGGGTGGTGATACCGCCGAGCGCGAGCGGAATGAGTCCGAGGATGTAGTCGTAGTACTGAGCCATTATACTCAATGATACGGAGGTGCGTCACATAAGTGTTTCCCATAGGTGGTTCGTGAGCGAGAGGTACGAATTGCTGAGATCACATGGAGGTTTTCTATAAGTTATGGGTTAGAGATCGTCGACGTGAATCGCTGAGGACCGAACGGTGACAACGGGGGACGGGGTCTCAGGAACGACCGGCGAGCGCGGCGACGGCGACGCGCCACGGGACCAGGAGGACGAGCCCGACGCCGAGCGAGACGAGGACGAACGCGAGCGCGAAGTCCCCATGGAAGAGGGCGGTCGCGCGGAGCGCCTGGCCGACGAGCGCCGCGCCGACCCACGCGAGGGCCGTGCGGACGGCGGCCGAGCGGGGGACGCGGTACACGGCGGGCGTGTAGACACCTGCGAGCACGGATGCGACGACCCAGCCGATGACGAACGGGAGCGCGGTACCGACGATCCGGCCGGGCTGGGCGGTGAGGCTGTAGCCGTGCTGGAGTTCGCCCGCGACGACGAACAGGCCGATCAGGACGATGTCACCGACCGCGAGCCCGAGGGTCGTCCCCGAGACGTCGATGCGGCCTCCGAGGGAACCGACGGCGTTGCTCATGGGTCGGTCGAGGGGCGCGAGCGGCATGTAAGACTCGTTTTCGCGCTCAGCGCTTGACGCCGGCGACGGTGAAGCCGAAGCCGCGAACCGGGATCGCGGCGTCGAGCCCGACGCGTTCGACCGCGAACGCGAGCTCGTCGGGGGTGAAGAACTCGGAGTCGAAGCCGACGAGGCGTTCGCCCGTCGCGAGCAGGAGCCCGGGGACGGTCGAGCGGTCGAACTCGCGACAGACGAGCACCCCGCCCGGCCGGAGGACGCGTTCGGCCTCCGCGAGCGCGCCCGTTTGGTCGGCGACGTGATGGAGCGCGTCCACGATGAGCACCGCGTCGACGCTGGCGTCGGCGACGGGGAGTCGTGCCGCGTCCCCGAGCACACAGCCCAGTCCCCGTCGGCGCGCCTCGGCGAGCATCCCGGGGGCGGCGTCGACCACGACCCGTTCCGGGACCCCGAGCGCGCGCACCGCTCGGCCCGTCCCGCCGCCGACGTCGAGCACGCGGTGGAGCTCGCGGTCGGCGAGCACGAGCCCCGCCCGTATCGGACCGACGTCGCTCGCGGGCATGAGTCGCTCGTAGTGGCGCGCGAACCGGTCGAATCGCGCGACGTCGCCCGGCGGCTGCATGACGCTCACTCGCACCGGCCGCCGCTTAAGTCGTGCGGCGAAGGAGGGATGGCGCTCGCGCCGAAGGAAACGTATGGAGTACGCGTTCTGCGGCTGGCCCGAGGACGGGCCGACGCTCGACCTCGATTACCGGCAGTTCGCGTACGCCGGCAAGTTCGTGATGTCCTCGACCGGGAAGGCGGTCGCGCGCGAGGGGGACGAGGTCCTCGGCGCGGTCGCGTTCAACGAGGACCGCACCGATCCGAGCACCCTCTGGCTCCGGTACATCACCGTTCGAACCGACCGTCGTGGTGAGGGGTTGGGGGCGCGCCTCGCGGCGTTCGCCGCCGAGCGGGCGCTTACCCATGGGTACGGCCGCCTCCGGATCGCGGTCAACAACCCGTTCGCCTACGAGGCGCTCCACAAGGCCGGTTTCGGCTACACCGGCCGGGAGACCGGCCTCGCCGAACTCGTGCTCGAACGTCCGAGCGAGCGCTCGCGCGCGGCTTACCAGTCGGGACTCGACGTCTACCGCGCCCGCGACCTCTCGGCGGACGAAAGCGAGTTTCTGGCGTCGCGAGTCGACCGGGATCCGCCGGCACGGCTCGATCCACCGACGGAGGAACGCGGTTCGTCGTCGGAGGGGAGTGCAACAGGGTTAACATCCGGTGGCGAGGTCGGGCTAACGATGGTCGAAAACAGGACCGCTATCGTCACGGGGTCGAGCAGAGGGATCGGGAAAGAGGTCGCAGAGACGCTCGCCGCGGACGGCGCGAACGTCGTGGTCTGTTCGCGCTCGGTCGAGGACTCGGAGGCAGTCGCCGAGGGGATCGAGGCGGACGGCGGGTCGGCGCTCGCGGTGGAAGTCGACGTGAGCCAGAAGGAGTCGGTCGAACGGCTGGTCGAGCGGACCGTCGAGGAGTTCGGCCGAGTAGACGTCCTCGTGAACAACGCGGGGATCAACATTCGCGGGCCGGCCGAGGAGATCACGCCCGAGGACTGGCAGCAGGTGATGGACGTGAACCTCACTGGCCCCTTCTACTGCGCCCAGGCCGTCGGCAAGCGGATGATCGAGCAGGGCGACGGCGGCGACATCGTGAACATCTCGAGCATGATGGGCGAGATGGGCCAGCAGGATAGAACGCCCTACAACACCTCGAAGGGCGGCGTCAACAACCTCACGCGGTGTCTCGCCGTCGAGTGGGCCGAACACGACATCTACGTCAACGCGCTCGCGCCGGGCTACATCATGACCGATATGGCAGCGGAGGCCCAGGAGGAGGCCGACTTCACCGAACAGGACGTCCGAGACCGGACGCCGCTGGACCGGTTCGGCACCCCAGAAGAGGTCGCGAACTGCGTCTCGTTCCTCGCCTCCCACGACCACTACATGACCGGGGAAGTGCTCCACGCCGACGGCGGCTGGACCGCGTTCGGCTGGGGCGCGAAGGACCGGTAAGGCGAGCCGATTTCTGCGGCGGGCGACAGTTTCATTCGCGACCGCGCCGAGTGCCGATCGATGGACAAAGCGGGGTTCGTGAAGCTCTCGTTCGTCGCGTTCGGGTTGATCCTCGTGAGCTTCGTGATCCTCGGGTTCTCGCGGTTGGTGCTTCCCTATCGGACCGCGCGCGTGCTGGCGGCCCCGACGACGCTCGCAGCCTTCGGGTTGATCTGTTATCTGCTCGTGCGAGCGACCCTCTCGAAGCTCGGGATCGCCGCGATCCGGGAGTGAGACACCGCAAGCCGTTTTGACGCCCGCGGTAAGGGGAGGTATGGACGTGAGAGCCGTCGCCGACCTCTCGCCCGACGAGCGCCGTGCGGTGTTCGAGCGCGACGCGGGGATCGACGACATCGAGGGCGACGTCGCCGAGATCGTCGAGCGGGTTCGCACGGAGGGCGACGTCGCGCTCCGGGAGTTCGCCGAGGAGTTCGACGAGACGACCGTGGGATCGCTCGACGTGACCGACGCGGCCGAGCGCGCGTACGACGAGATCGACGCGGGTCTGCGGGAGGCCATCGAGACGGCGGCCGAGAACATCCGTGAGTTCCACGAGCGCCAGGTCCCCGAGGACTGGCGCGAGGACTTCGATGGCCGAGAACTCGGACGACGGTACCGACCGATAGATCGGGTCGGGGCGTACGTGCCGGGCGGAGCGGCGGCCTACCCCTCCAGCGCGCTGATGACGGTGATTCCAGCGAAGGTCGCGGGCGTCGAGACGGTCGCGGTGGCGACGCCGCCGGCCGACGAGATCAACCCCGCGACGCTCGCGGCGCTCCACGTCGCCGGTGCGGACGAGGTGTATCAAGTCGGCGGTGCGCAGGCGGTGGCGGCGCTGGCGTACGGGACGGAGTCGGTCTCGCGCGTGCAGAAGGTCGTCGGGCCGGGAAATCGATGGGTGACGGCGGCGAAGGCCGCAGTCCGAAACGACTGCGCGATCGACTTCCTCGCGGGGCCGAGCGAGGTTTGTGTGCTGGCTGACGGGACGGCGGATCCGGCGTTCGTGGCGGCGGACCTGATCGCCCAGGCCGAGCACGACGCGAACGCCTCCGCGGTTGCGGTGACAGCCGACGAGGACCTCGCGGAGGCGGTCGCGGCGGCGGTCGAGGCGGGTATCGAGGGCGAGCGGGCGGAGACGATCCGAAAGGCGCTCGAAAGCGACGCCAGCGGGGTGTTCCTCGCGCGTTCGATGCCGGAGGCGGTGTTGTTCTGTGAGGAGTACGCCGCCGAGCACCTCTCGATCCAGGCCGACGAGGACGAGGCGCTGCTCGACCGGATCAGTAGTGCCGGAAGTGCGTTTTTGGGGCCGTATTCGCCCGTCGCGGCGGGCGATTACGCCGCCGGGCCGAACCACGTGCTGCCCACCGGCGGCGGCGCGCGGGTCGCGGGCGGGTTGTCGGTGGAGACGTTCCTGCGGTCGACAACGGTGCAGCGGCTCTCGGCCGACGCGCTCGACGACATCGGGGAGACCGTCGAGACGCTCGCGCGGGCCGAAGGGCTGGATGCCCACGCCGAAAGCGTCGCCATCAGGCTTCGTGAGCATGAATCAGAGATGGAGAACGACGAGCGACTTCGGGAGTGAGGGCTGGTGCGGTTCGGTAGTGCTGTCGGGGCGCGTTCGGTGGTGCGGTCGGAGCGGGTGCGGTCGGCGGTTGGAGCGGTTGGCGCGCGCTCGCGGTCGTGGGCGAACGGCGAGGTTCGAGCGAAGCGAGAACCTCGAATGCGGACGGGGAACGAAGTGACCCGTGAGCCACGGTGAGCGCGCGACCGCGAACACTGTGCGAGGTCTGCGCGAGTACTGCGAGCGCAGGCTCGTCAGAGCTCCGCTCTGACGGTGGATGAGTGGAGTGAGCGCAGCGAACGGAGCGAATCGGTTGGGGAGGCGTGTGGCGGTTGCGGGGCGGAAGCGGAGGGGGAGTCAGTAGTGACTGTACCGCGAGTGAGGCCGGAGGCCGAGCGAGCGGCAGTTTTTAGTCCGCCGGAAGACTCGCTACGCTCGTCTTCCGAGCTGCTCGAAAACGCTTCGCGTTTTCGGCATCGCGAAACGCCTTCGGCGTTTCGAACGACTTCGTTCGCGCTTCGCGCTCACGAAGACAGGTTTTCCTCGTCGCCGTTCGCTCGCCGCCGACTCGCTCAGGCTCCTCGGAAAAAGTGGGGCGTCATGGTTAACTTTCCCCGGCGAATATGAGACGTATGAGCACGGCTGGAACCGCCGACACCGCGACCGAGATCGACGTCTCGACGTCGGCCGCCGAACAGGCACTCGACCTCCTCGAAGGCGAAGGCATGGACACCGACATCGCGGGCCTTCGGTTGTTCGTCCAGCAGGGCGGCTGTGCCGGGCTTTCCTACGGAATGCGCTTCGACGGCGAGCCCGAGGAGGACGACCAGGTCTACGAACACCACGACCTCCGGATCTTCGTCGACCCCGCGAGCATGAACTACATCGGCGGCAGCGTCCTCGACTTCGAGGGCGGCCTCCAGGGCGCGGGCTTTCACGTGGAGAACCCGAACGTCGTGAGCGAGTGCGGCTGCGGCGAGTCGTTCCGGACCTAGGAACCCCCACCTCTCGAACGCCCACCTTTTGCTGCGCTCGGCCGCAAAGCGGCCTCGCTGGCAAAATGTGGATCAAAAGCCTCCTCCTTCCTTCCAGTCAGTCGTCGGCCCGCTCGCTCACTCCGTTCGCTCGCGGTGCAATTCCCTCACTTTCCGCAACCGCCCCGCACAGCACCGCTTCCGCCTCCGCCGAAGCCCTCGGCGCGCTCACTCCGTTCGCGGTGCTCGCTACGCTCGCACTCCCGCCTCGCCCTTCATCCACCAGGAGAGCACTGCTCTCCTGAGCCTCGGCTCGCTCACGCTCGCCGAGACACCAGGCACCGCAACCGCACCGCCCCGCGGCGCTCGCGGGGCGCGCCCCGCTCGCGCACCTCACTCGCTCACGTCGGGGAAGAACTCGTCGAGATCGGGGTCCGAATCAACGAGTCGATACCCATCTTCCGTGGGCTCGGTGACAC
>NZ_QZWE01000031.1:0-37980 GCF_003602035.1 Halococcus sp. IIIV-5B
TAACCACCCCGGACCCGGTGGCGGTCGCGGACGCGCGAAAGACCGCGGGCTTCGCCGAACGGGCGGGCGGGACGGTCGTCGGGTCGGTGCTCACCCGTTCGACCGACGAGACCGACGTCTCCGGGGTGGCTCGACGGCTGGGGACCGAGATGCTCGCGGTGGTCCCCGAATCAGCTGACGTGGGAACCGAGCCGCTGGTTCGGACGGCTCCCGAGGGCTACGCTGCCGAGGCCTACCATCGCCTCGCGTCGGCGCTCGTCGACCGCGACGAACCGAGCCGGGAGACGGCCTTCGCCGACGGTTCGATCGCCGCGGCGTCCGAAACGTCGGAATCCGGCGTCTCGTGGGTGGTCGGTCGGCTCTCGGGTGCGCTCGACCGGGATCGGAACGGGTAGTTTCACATCGATTCCGGCGCGGCGACCCCGAGCAGCGAGAGGGCATTCGCCATCGTGTGCCGCGAGGCAGCCACGAGCGCCAGCCGCGCCTCGCGGACCTCGCCCTCCGCCGACAGCACCGGACACTCGCGGTAGAAGGCGTTGAACGTCTCCGCGAACTCGCGGGTGTAGGTCGCGACGACGTGGGGAGCGAGTTCGTCGGCGGCCCGTTCGACCACCGCCGGGAATCGCGCGACGACGCGGAGTAGCGCGCGCTCCTCGGGCGTCGAGAGCGCGCTCGCGTCGAGATCGTTCGGCGGGATCTCATCGGCTTCATCCAAAATCCCGCAGGTCCGTGCGTGAACGTACTGGACGTAGGGCGCGCTCTGAGCCTCGAAGTTCAGCGCCTGCTCCCACTCGAACGTGATGGCTTTCGCCGGCTGTTTCGAGACGATGTCGTAGCGCACCGCGCCGATCCCGACCTGCCGGGCGATCCGCTCGACGTCGGCCGCCGAGAGGTCGTCGTCACGGATCCGGTCGTCGAGGCGGTTCTCGACCTCTTCGCGTGCCCGCGCGACGGCCTCGTCGAGCAGGTCGTCGAGGTCGATACCGGTGCCCGCACGGGTGCTCATCTTCCCCTCGGGGAGGTTGACGTAGGAGTAGAGCAGGTGTTCCAACCTATCCGTGTCGTTCCCGAGCATATCGAGCACGTGGTCGAGCTGGTCGGCCTGGAGCTTGTGGTCCTCGCCGACGACGGTCACGGCGCGGTCGTAGTTCGCGAGCTTCCACTCGTGGTGGGCGAGGTCGCGGGTCGTGTAGAGACTGGTTCCGTCCGACCGGAGGAAGACGAGCTTCTTCTCAAAGCCGAACGCCGAGAGGTCGAGCTGCCAGGCCCCTTCTTCCAGCACGGATTCGTCCATCTCGCGGAGGCGCTCGGCGACCTCGTCGGTGCTGCCGTCGCGCATGAACCGCGTCTCCTTCACGAACTCGTCGAACTCGGCGGGGAGCCGCGAGAGCGTCTCGCCCATTCCGGCGAGCACGGTGTCGACGACCCGCTCGACCCGCTCGTAGGTCGCCTCGTCGTCCTCCTCCAGTCCCTGGAGGATCGACTGGATCTCCGTCTCGGCGGCCTCCACCTCGGCCTCGTCGCCCTCCTCCAGCAGTTCGTTGCCCTTCCGGTAGTAGCGCACGAGGTCGTAATCGGCTTTGTCGCGCTCGGGGTCGGGGAGGTCCGACTCGTCGAAGTTCTCGTAGGCCCACGTGAACACCGCCATCTGTCGGCCCGCGTCGTTGACGTAGTAGTGGCGGTCGACGTCGTCGCCGGCGAAGTCCAGCACGTTCGCGAGCGCGTCGCCGATGATCGGGTTGCGCGCCCGGCCGACGTGCACGGGACCAGTTGGGTTCGCGCTGGTGTGTTCGACCACGACGCGCTCGCCGGTCGATTCGAGCCGGCCGAACTCGTCGTCGTTCGCCGCTCGGAGGGTGTCCTCGTAGTAGGCGTTACTGGGGTGAAAGTTGACGTACGGCCCGGCGGCCGACGCCTCACTGATGTACTCGTAGGCGTCCGGGTCTATCGCCGCGGCGAGTCGGCTCGCGATCTGCGGCGGTGGTGCTTCGAGGTCGGGGGCGAGCCGGAAGGCCGCGCTCGACGCCAACACTGCGTCCACGTTCTCGGGTGGCTCCTCGATACCGAGGTCGGCCGAGGGCACGTCGAGCGTCGCGAGCGCGCTCGACAGCGCCTCCGTGACCTCCGTTCGGAGCGAGAGGAACATGAAATCGGGTTTCCCGGCCGTCGCTAAATGCGTGTTGGGTTCGGGGCCGTCGGCGTACTGCGATACCGGACCGCACCCGGACCGTCACGCCGATGGGACGGATCACGCGTTCGGCACGCTTATCCGGGGCGACCCCCTCCGTCGAACCATGTCGACGGCAACCGAGGCGGCGGTCGGAAACGACGAGCTCGCCACCCTCAAACGGCTCGCCCTCCGTGGCGGGCTCGACGGCGAGATCAAGGTCTCGTGTGCGAACCTCGCGGCCGACCTCGACGCCTCGAACCAGACCGCCTCGCGCCGGCTCCAGCGCCTCGACGACCTCGGTCTCCTCGACCGCGAGACCGTCTCGGACGGCCAGTGGGTCGCGGTGACGGACGCCGGCGAACGCGCGCTTCACGAGGAGTACGCCGCCTACCGCCGGATCTTCGAACGCGAGACAACGATCGAACTCGACGGCGAGGTCACCAGCGGGATGGGCGAGGGCCGCCATTACATATCCCTCCCGGGCTACATGGAGCAGTTCGAACCACGGCTCGGTTACGAGCCCTTCCTCGGCACCCTCAACGTCTCGTTGGTGTCGGACAGCACCCGCGAGCGCACCGGCCTCGACTCGGTCGATCCGGTCGAGATCGAGGGCTGGGAGGACGACGACCGGACCTACGGTCCCGCCTTCTGCTATCCCGCCACCGTCGAGGCCGACGGCCGGGAGTACGAGCCCGCCCACGTCATCGCGCCCGAGCGCACCCACCACGACGAGGACCAGCTCGAACTCATCGCGCCGACGAAGCTCCGCGAGGAACTCGACCTCGACGACGGTGACCTGGTCACGGTTCGGATCGAGGCCGAGTCGTGATGTCGCGAACCGAACGAGCCGCCGACCACGCCGACCCCGTCGAGCGCGCCATCGAGGCGTTCCGGGCGGGTGATCCGGTGTTGGTCCACGACGCCGCCGACCGCGAGGGCGAGACCGACCTGATCTACCCCGCAGGGGCCGTGACGCCCGCGGCCGTCGCCCGGCTCCGCAACGACGCCGGCGGGCTGGTCTGCGTCGCGGTCTCCGACGCCGTCGCCCGCGCGTTCGACCTCCCGTTCGCCCGCGAGGTCATCGACCATCCGGTCGCCAGCGGCGAGACCCTGAGCTACGGCGACCGCTCGTCGTTCTCGCTCACGGTGAACCATCGGGACACCTACACCGGGATCACCGACGACGACCGTTCGACGACCATCACGGCGCTCTCGCGGGCCGCGAGTGCGCCCGACGCGTTCGACTTCGCGGCCGAATTTCGCGCGCCCGGCCACGTCCACCTCCTGCGGGGCGCACCCGACTTGTTGGCGGACCGCCGCGGCCACACCGAACTCGGGCTCGCGCTCGCCGCGGCCGCCGAACGCCCGCCGGCGGTCGTCGTCTGTGAGATGCTCGACGACTCGGGCGGGGCGCTCTCGCCCGCCGACGCCCGCGCCTACGCCGACCACGAGGGCTTTGTCTACGTCGAGGGCGCACGGCTCGTGGACCGATTCGACCGCTCGTAACTCCCGTCTCCTAGTCACACGGCACATCGTCAACACTCATAACCACCCCCTCCCCAACTACGGGTATGGGATTCGACGAGATGGACGTCGACACGATCTGGATGGACGGGGAGTTCGTCGACTGGGACGAGGCGCAGGTCCACGTCCTCACGCACGGGCTCCACTACGGCTCCGGGGTCTTCGAGGGCGTCCGCTGCTACGACACCGAGGAGGGCCCGGCGATCTTCCGGTGGGACGAACACCTCGACCGGTTCTACGACTCCGCGAAGCCGTACGACATGGACATCGACCACACGCGCGAGGAACTCACCGAGGCGACCCTCGAACTCATCGAGCGCCAGGACCTCGAATCGTGTTACATCCGACCGATCGCCTTCTACGGCTACAACACGCTCGGCGTGAGCCCGCAGGACTGCCCCACGCAGACCGCCATCGCGTGCTGGCCGTGGGGGACTTACCTCGGCGACGACGCGCTCGAGAACGGCGTCGACGTGATGGTCTCCTCGTGGCGCAAACACGCCTCTAGCCAAATTCCGACCAACGCGAAGACCACTGGCCTCTACGTCAACTCGATGCTCGCGGGCGAGGAAGCTAGAAGAAACGGCTACGTCGAGGCCATCGTGCTCAACAAGGAGGGCAACGTCGCCGAGGGCCCCGGCGAGAACCTCTTCCTCGTTCGCGACGGCACCATCCACACTCCGGGCTTCGCCGAGAGCATCCTCGACGGGATCACCCGCCGGTCGGTCGTCACGCTCGCGCGCGAACGCGGCTACGACGTCGACGACTCGGCCTCGATCTCCCGCGGCGAACTCTACACCGCGGACGAGCTCTTCTTCACCGGCACCGCCGCCGAGATCACCCCGATCCGCTCGGTCGACGACACCACCATCGGCAACGGCGAGCGCGGCCCCGTCACCGAGGACCTCCAGTCGGCCTTCTTCGACCTCATCGAGCGCCGTACCGACGACCACGACGAGTGGTTCACCCACCTTTAGACACCCACCTTTTGCTGCGTTCGTTCGGCGCTCCGCGCCTCACTCTCTGGCAAAATGTGGATCAAAAGCCAGCGTCACCCCCTCGCTTCGCTCGGAGGTTCCTCGGCCCGCTCGCTCGTTTCACTCTCTTGCGGTGCGATCACTACCCACTCCCGCAACCGCCACCGCACAGCACCGCCGAAGCCCTCGCGCCTACGGGGCTCGCCCTTCATCCACCAGGAGAGCGAAGCTCTCCTGAGCCTCGGCTCACATTCGTTCGCCGAGACACCAGGGACCGCGCCGCGGCCGCTCGATGACCGCACCGCAGCCGCACCCGCCCCGCGACCGCGCCGCCACCGCACCCGGCGACCGCACAGCCACCGCCGCCACAACCGCTCCGAACCGCCAGCTACTGGTCTCCCGGTCTCGTGACGTCGCCATGCCCGCGACCCTCCGGTGTCCCGCCTGCGATGCCACCTACGCCGACCGCTGGCGATGCACCTGTGGCCACCCGCTCGACTTCGCCGACCGGTCGCTTCCCGAGCGCCCCGCACCGGACTTCACCGACCTCGATACCCGTGACGGACTCTGGACGTTCGACGAGTTCCTCCCGATCGAGAAACGGACCAGCCTCGGCGAGGGCTGGACCCCGCTGGTCGACGCACCCGATTGGAACTGCGCGTTCAAACTCGAATACGTCTCGCCCACGGGGAGCTTCAAGGACCGCGGCGCGGCGACCACGATCTCGCGCGCGCTCGAAGTCGGGGCCGAACGCGTGGTCGAGGACTCCTCGGGCAACGCCGGCACGGCCATCGCGACCTACGCCGCCCGCGCGGGCCTCGCCGCCGAGATATTCACCCCGGCGGACGCGAAACCCGCGAAACTCCGGGCCATCGAGCGCGCCGGCGCGACCCTCCACCCCACCGAGGGCTCGCGCGAGGACGTGACCGCCGCCGCCATCGACGCGGTCGAGGAGAACGAGGGCTGGTACGCGAGTCACTCGTGGAACCCCGCCTTCTTCGCCGGCACGCAGACGTTCGCCTTCGAGGTCGCGGCCCAACGCGACTGGGTCGTTCCCGATGCGGTCGTGCTCCCGCTCGGCCACGGCACTCTCTTCCTCGGGGCCTACCGCGGCTTCCGCGCGCTCCGGGATGCGGGCTGGACAGGAGAGATTCCGCGACTGCTCGGTGCGCAGGCGACGGGTTACGCCCCGATCGCGGACCCCAACGGAACCGACGACCGAAACGACCTCGCCGACGGCATCCACATCCGTGAGCCAGTGAGGGCCGAGGAGATCCGCGAGGCGATCGAGACGACCGACGGCGACGCGATTGCCATCGACGCCGAACACACCGAACGCGAGCACGACCGGCTCGGCCGCGCGGGCTTCAACGTCGAACCGACCTGCGCGGTGGCGACCGCCGCGCTCGTCGAGTACCGCGAGCGAGGGATCCTCGACGAAACCGACGATATCGTCGTCCCGCTCACCGGCACCGGCCTGAAGGGCTGATCAGGCGAGCAACGCGTCGAGGTGGTCGACGCTGGTCTCGATGTAGTCCCACTCCCGGGTGAATACTTCGAGCGAGAGCGTACCGGCCCAGCCCTCCGAGAGGGGTTCGAGGACGCGCTCGAAGTCGATGGTGCCCGACCCGAACGGGAGGTGTTCGTCGGCGGGTTTACGGGTGTCGTTGAGGTGGATATGGGTGATCCGGTCGCCGTGGGTCGCCAGCAGGTCGCCCATCTCTTCCGAACTGAGCCCGTTCATCCGGGCGTGGCCGGTGTCGAGGGTCATCCGTGCCTCGGTCGCCTCGAAGAGGTCGGGGAACTCGCCGGCGGGCAGAAGGTCGCCAGGGATGTTCTCCACACAGACCGCGAAGTCGTGGTTCCGGGCGAACTCGTCGAGTTCGCGCACCGTCTCGAAGAGGTTGGGCCGGAGGTCCTCGGGGTCCCACGCGGCCGACCACGCCGACGTGCTCGCGTGGACGACGCCCTTCTCGGCCCCACAGTCGACCGCGGTCTCGATCGCCGCGAGGAGCTCCCGGAGCGCGCCCTCACGGACGTGCTCGAACGGCGAGGCGATGTCGAGCGCGAACGGGAGGTGCACCAGGAGGTCGAGGTCGTGGTCGGCGGCCGACTCGCGCACTGCGTCCGGGTCGAGGCGGGTGCGCTCGTGCGCGCCGTCCAGCATTACCTCCACGAAGTCGAGCCCGTACTCGTCGGCGCGCTCGAACGACTCCTCGTAGCCCATCCCGACCTGCGTGACGAACCCCCGTCGAACGGCCATACCTGCCACTCGCGGTGAACGACCTTAACGGCTCGCGGGGTCGCGGCCCTCCTCATCCTACCGCTCGGGATGGGTCGGCGCGTCGAACCCGCCACGAACGAGTGGTTTGGCGATGTGGCGGCGGGCACACGGCGGCACCTCGTACCAGCCGAGTTCGAGCCCACGGTCGATCTCCCGATCGATCTTCCCGGGTGCGTCGGTCCCACACCGCCGACAGCGGTAGCCCTGGTTTCGGCCGGCGCTCTCCATCGAGCGCCCACACTCGGAACAGTCGGGTACTACTGGCTCGGTTCGCACGAGGTCCCGCACGGCGAACTTCTCGAGCTTGAGGGTGTCGTCCGAAACCTCGCCATAGACGGTGAGCCGGTCGCCGACCCGGAGCGCGCGCACCCGGTCGCGGAACCGCTTCGTCGGCTCGAACGCGGCACACGGAAGCGATCTCTCGCCATCCGCGAGGTCGAAGAAGACGTGCCCACCACGGCGGGTCTCGGGTGTGGACTCGACGGTCCCGTCGAGACGGTAGGCCCGTCCGTCCCGTGTCTCACCCACTGACCCATCCCCGAGGTGCGCGTCGGTGCCCTGGTTCGTCACGAACAGCGCCCTCCGTTCGACCGGTTCGCTCTCGATACCATCCGCGACCGCCCGCACCGCGTCCGGGTCGTCGCCTCGGATCCCGTAGAGGATCGGTCCCGGCGCGTGCGGCACGCAGACCGCCGTTCCCTCCACTCGGTCGACGGTGTCCCACACCGTCGGATAGCCGCGATCCGCCGCTTCGAACACCGACTTGTGGTCGAACTCACGGGGTGTGCCGCGCCGGTGGGCCTCACGGTAGGCGATGTGCTCGTAGGTCCAATCGTCGAACGCCGCCCAGGCCCCGACCGCCGCGAGTGCCCCCACCACGCCACGCGCGTTCTTCCAGCCCGCGTGTCGATAGCCGGCGGCGTCGATGAGCGCCTCCGCCTCGTCGATGTCGAGCCGTTCCCGGAGCGCGCGCCGCGCGAACTCGACGACGGGGTCGGGAACCTCCCCGTCGGCGACCACCAGCCCGGGATTCGTCCGCGGGTCGTCGGTCACGGCGAGTGCCTCGACCGCGTCGCGGGCGATGACGACGGCGTCCTCGCTGGCGAGGTCGGTGTGGACGCAGAGCGCGGCGTTGCCACGGGTCTTGTGCTCGATCGCGGGGTTCAGCCGAACGAGCACCAGCCGCTCGACGGTCCCGCCGGCCGCCCGTATCCGCTCGGCGACCCGCGCGGCGAGGTAGGTGGTACACATCCCCGCTTCGCGCGAGTCGGTGTCGTCGAACCCGATGAGCGTCACGGTCCCCTTTCCCCCTCGTTCGACAACCCCGTTCCGGATCGACCATCGTATTTAGCTCTATCGTCGCTCGAAGCCGAGATCGCCGGACGGAACGGTCCCTCACCGCCACAATCCATATATGGGTACGTGCACTTAGATACGGCTATGTCACGGTCCGCGCTGGTCGGCAACGTGACCGCCATGCTCGAGGACGCGGGCTTTCTCGTGAGCGAGCGGTGTGCGGTGCGGCCGAAGAGCTTCGATGTCGCCGCCCGCCGCGACGACAGCCTCCTGCTCGTGAAGATCCTCGGGAACATCGACGCGTTCGACGGACGCACAGGGAGAGAGATGCGACGCCTCGGCGGCTTCCTCGACGCAACCCCGATGGTGATCGGGCTCCGAACGCGGGACGAGGACCTCAAACCCGGCGTGATGTACCTCCGCCACGGGGTTCCCGTGTTGAGCCCCGACACCGCCCTCGACCTCTTCGTCGAGGACGTCCCACCGATGATCTACGCCGCCCCCGGTGGGCTCTACGTCAACATCGACGGGAAGGTGCTCGCCGACGAACGCGAGGAACGCGACTGGAGCCTCGGGCGGCTCGCGACCGAACTCGGTGTCTCGCGACGGACGGTCTCGAAGTACGAGGACGGCATGAACGCCTCCGTCGAGGTCGCCGCGCGGATGGAGGACCTCCTCGACGCCCCGCTCGCGAACCCCGTCGACGTCTTCGAGAGCCCCGAGGCGCTCGCGGACGACGACGAGAGCGAATCGGACTCGGCCGAGGACTCGCTGGTCGCCGTGCTGACGAGGGTCGGGTTCGACGTCCACCCCACGACCCGCGCGCCGTTCACCACCGTGAGCGAGGACGACGGCACCGCCGAGAACGTTCTGACCGGGAACTCGGCGTTCACTCCGACCGCCGAGAAACGCGCCCGGATCATGAGTTCGCTCGGGACCGTCACGCGAACCCGGTCGGTCTACGTCGTCGACAAGTCGAAGCGCGACGCCGTCGAGGGCACCGCGCTGATCGAGCGCGAGGAGATCGACGCCATTCGCGACCCCGACGACCTCCGCGACCTGATCCAGGAACGCGCCGAGGAACCCGCCTGAGGGACGCTTTCTTTCCGTGGCGGGTCGCCCGAATCCACGGAGTCAAATGTCACACCCCCGTAGCGCGCGCGATGACAAAGCGCCACGTCACGCTGCCGCCGGCAGCGGACGCGGGACTCGAAACGTTCCTGACCGAGGTCGACGACCGGCTGTCCGGCCCCGAGGACACCTGCGACGTGGTCGCCGAGACCCTCGCGGGCCTCTACGGCGACGACGACGCCTACCGACGGTTTCGGGACGACGGCGCGGTCTCGGCCGCCGAACGCGTCCGCCTCCAGGGCTACGACCCCTGCAACGCAACGCTCGAAAGCGAGTACTACGCCGAGAAGGACGAGGAGGCGTTCGAGCGCTCGAAACACCTCCAGTGGCTCTGGCGGCAGTTCGACGCCACACCGATGGCCGACAACGTCGAGTTCGCCCTTCGCTTTCGTGAAATGCTCGCGAATCACCTCTTCGCCGAGGCCGGCGAGAACCTCCGGCTGTTCAAGGGCATCACGATGACCTACGGTCACAACATCGAGATAGGCGACAACACCGTCGTCCACGACGACGTCCACCTCGACGACCGTGGGCGGCTCACGATCGGCTCGCGGGTCAGCATCGCCGACGACTCACACGTCTACAGCCACGACCACGACATCGTCGACCAGACCGACGTCACCAACTTCCACACGCTCGTCGCGGACGACGCGCGCCTCGGCTACGACTCGATGGTCAGGGCGGGGGTTCGGGTCGGCGAGAACGCGATGGTCGGCGCACGATCCCTGCTCCAGCGCGACGTTCCCGACCACCACGTCGCGGTCGGTACGCCCGCGAAGTCGGTGCGGGTGAAACCGGGCTGGGAGTCGGTCGCCGACCCGATCGAGGCGGCGAACGAGGACCGCCGCGACGAGCGACGGGTGGCCGTCGACCTCCCCGCGGACCTCGACGAGTTCGACGAGTTCGGCCGCGACCGCCGCCCGCCGACGTGATCAGACGGCGTCGAACGAGCGTGGCCCCTCGGTGACGTCGACGTATCGGCCTACGGGCGCGTTTTCGGTCGCGACGACCATCCGGCTCTCGGGGTCGTACTCCACGACGCCGACGGCGATGAGGTGCGGGAGGTCGATGTGGTGGAGCGCGATCGCGGTCTCCTCGCGTACCCGGTCGTCGACGGCTTCGACCGGCACGTTCCCCTCGTCGGCCGCGACGTACGCCGCGAGCGTCCGGAGCTCGACCGGATACTCGAAGTGCGAGAGATACGCGAGCGCGTGGCGCTGCCGGGCGTCGGCCGACCCGGACGGCGTCGCTGGCATCGAGGTAACCGTCTCCGCCGGACCGCCGCTGGGTGAGGGAAAGCGTTCGGTCATAGCGCAATAGTCTCATTCGACAACGGGGGAATAAAAGCTATCTCCATGAATTCTCCGTATGTATATATACTGTTCCATTTGGTCTGCGGATCATCCGTTCGGTTTTCGACCCGGTCCGGGCTTCGGTCCACGAACCGGTGATCGACAGAACTGAGTCGGTGCCGGGGCACCCTCCTACATGCCGCGTGCCGTCGCGATCAACGTCGGGGCCAACACCAACGCGCCGGGCGTTCGGGGCCCGGTCCACCCCGACGGCCGCTTCGAGTTCGTCCCGATCCCGGAGCCCGAACCGGTCGCCGAACCCGTCCCGACCTACCGGGACCTCGACCTCGAAACCGCGATCCCGGCCGACGCGCTCGACGCGCCCGTCCACCTCGACCCCGAGTTCGCGGAGTACCCCTACGGCGAGCGCTACACCTACGGCGACCCCTTCGGCGTCAAGGCACGCCCCCTCCTCGACCTCGACGCGGGCGATCTCGTGCTGTTCTACGCCACGCTCTCGATGGTCGGCGAGCCGACCGCCCGACAACCTCCCGAGTGGGGTGCCTACTTGATCGGTGGGTTCGAGCTCGCCGTCGACCCCGTCTCGGGCGAGGCGTACCGCGCCCTCCCGGCCCCGGAACGCGAGCGGTTCGCCACCAACGCCCACTGCAAGCGCGAGACGTTCGACGCGCGGGTGTTGCTCGCGGGCGACCCAGACGGGTCGGGGCTCTACGACCGTGCGATACCCCTCTCCGCACCGACGGCGGGTGTCGACGCCAACGAACTCGTGACCAAGCTATCGAGTGATTCGGGGAAGGGACCGTGGTGGCGGCGGCCGCTGCGGTTCGACGGGACGGCGGCCGATACACTGTGGACGCTTCACGAAGCACGCGGTCGCGAGTGGCTCGACTCGGTGTAATCAGCGACGGGCCGACGGCACCGCTCGACGGCTGGTATCAAAAGAGGAGAACCCGTTGCGTGGCATCACCCTTCGTTGGAGTTCCCAGACTGGTCCCAATGCCAGTCTATCGGATGGGTGTTCGGTGTAGATAAAAACGTTCTGATCCCGACGAGGCGGCTGCCGCGACCGAAAACCGCTCGCGGACGACCGACCGGTGTCGGTGGTGCGGACCGTCATCGTTATGGGGCTCGTGGTGTGATCGACGTGTGCGCGTCAGTGGTGTAGCCTGGTATCACCTCAGCTTCCCATGCTGATGACCCGCGTTCAAATCGCGGCTGACGCACTCTTCTCCCTCGTACTCATCGCTCCGAGTCGTCGGATTCGCGCTCGACGGCGATCGACTCGGCGTCCGCGTCGTCGGCGGTGTCGCTTCCGGTCCGAGCCATCGCCTCGATACCGCTCTGTCCGTCCCGTTCGTTCCCTCCTCTGCCGGGTGGCTGGCTCAGCCCCTGCCGGGTGAACTCCGGTGCGGTGTCCGCGACCGGGGTCGATCGCCGGAACGACCGGGCGAGGTAGAACGCCACCACCAGCGAGAACGCCGCCGCCACGCTCGTCGCGATGAGGTCGGTGGTCGCGTAGAGAAAGGTCGTCGAGAGCACCCCGACCGCGAGGAGCACCCCGAATATCAGCCGGTTCGCGAGGGTGTCGAGCAGGTTGTCGGTGTCCTCGATGTCGGTGTGGAGCACGATGTCCTCGCGGTCGAGGCGGTCGAGCAGGCGTTCCATCTTCGGCGGGGTTCGAACCGCCGCGCGTGCGAGGTCCTGCACTTCCTCGCTCCGGCCTTCGAGGAACTGTCGGACACCCTCCTCGCGGTAGCCCTGCTCGACGAGGTAGTCGGTGGCGACCGAGATGAAGTCGAACTTCGGCGACAGCGTGACACAGACCCCCTCGACGACCGTCGCCACCCGGAGCACGAGCGCGAGGTTGGCCGGCAGCCTGAGGGGGAACTCGTAGATGGTGTCCTCGACCTGGCTCACCACCTCTTGGACGCGGTACTGTTCGACCTCCTCGCCGCGGATGTCCTGGATCGCGAGCTCCATCACGTTGCCCATCGTCTCGCGGTCCGCCTCCGGGCTGAGGGTGCCCATCTCGACCAGTGCGTCGAGGATCGCGTCGATGTCCTGGTTCGCGATCCCCATGTAGAACTCGATGATCTTGTCCTGGATGTAGGGGTCGACCCGGCCGCTCATGCCGAAGTCGTAGAACACGAGGGTGCCGTCGGGTTCGACCGCGAGGTTGCCCGGGTGTGGGTCGGCGTGGAACACGCCGTCGTCGACGATCATCTGGAGGTAGACCCGTTCGAGCCGCTCGGCGAGCGCCGTTCGGTCGACGCCCATCCTGTCGAGCTCGTCGACCGCGGTGATCTTCGTGCCCGAGACGTACTCCATCGCGAGCACCCGTGAGGTGGAGCGTTCCTCGACGACCTCCGGGATCCGGACCTCGTCGTTGTCGGTGAAGTTGCCCTTGATCTCCTGGAGCATCCGGGCCTCGCGGGCGTAGTCGAGCTCCTGGTGGATCGTCTTGTCGAACTCCTCGGCGAGGGTTTCGAGCGAGAACGACCGCGCCTCACCGATGAACCGGATCACGAGGGGGAGGCTCCACTTCACCACCTTGAGGTCGGCCTCCACGAGGTCGACGATCCCCGGCCGGCGGACCTTCACCGCGACCGCCTGTCCCTCGAACTCGGCGCGGTAGACCTGTCCGAGGCTCGCCCCCGAGATGGCGTCCGTGTCGAACGAGTCGAACGCCGTCTCGGCCGACCCGAACTCGGCTTCGATCACCTGCCGGGCCTCGTCCCACTCGGCGGGCGGCACCTCGTCTTGGAGCTTGGTGAGCTCGGCGACGTACTCGCCGGGCAGGACGTCGGGCCGGGTCGAGAGGATCTGGCCGAGCTTGATGAACGTCGGCCCGAGGGTGAGCAACGAGTCCAGCAGTATCCGCGCGCGCTCGGTCCGCATCTCGCTCGTGACCCGCCGCCGGCCGCCGAAGACCACGAACCGCCGGCGGTCGCGGAGGTACGCCAGAATCAGGGGGAGGAACTGCCGGAGGACGACGAAGAACCGTCCGTACGCCCGAACGTTCACGTTCGCCCCGTCACTGGCCGTCGCTTCGGTCGTCGGTGGTTATCGGGATCGAGGTCGCCGTGGCCTCGCGCTTCGGGAGGGTGAGGGTGAGCGTCCCGTGGTCGAGGCTCCCCTCGATCCCGGTCTCGTCGATACGGGGGACGAGCGGGAGGCTGAACTCCACGAACAGCGGACGGTCCTCACGGCGGTAGCGGAAGGCCGTCGGCGGGGTTTTCGCCCGTCGCGCCTCGACGTGGAGACGACCCCGCTCGACCCGGACGTCGAGCGTCTCGTCGGTCACGCCCGGCAGGTCGACCACGAGGAGGTACGCCGTCTCGGACTCGTAGCCGTCGGCGAACACGGGTTCGGGGAGGTTCGCCAGCGCGTCTGACAGCGACATAGGAGGCCTACTATCGCCGGGGCGAAAAAGCCCGCGATAGCGGCGGCTCGAACCCGAAGGTCCTCCCGAATCGCCGTCCGAAACGGTCTGAAACGGTTCGAAACCCTCGAAACAATCGGCAACGATCGACTTGCTTCATGTGCGGGACTCCACATCATAAAGACGATGACGCAGACCTCCCGCGAGAACCGTACCGCGACCACCGACCCATCTTCTCCCGACACCCCGGATTCCCCGGCCGTGCTCCTCCGCAACGAGGACGACACGAGCCACGAACTCGACGTCCGGATCGCCGGCGGCGACACCGTGCTCGCCGAGGGCCGCCACACCGTCGCCGGCGACAGCCAGCGCACCGTCATCACGGGCACCGACGACGACACGCTTCGCGTCGACCTCCGCGCCGACCACGGCGGCTGTGCCAGCCTCACCGTCGACTTCCACCGGTCGCCGGTCCCGGAGTTCGTCGTTCGCCGTGACACCATCCTGGTCGCCGGGCTCCACTAACGCCAGACGTTTTTGCGCCCCGTCACCGAGGGGTGCCATGAGCCAACCGGCCGGGTTCAAACGCCTGACCCGCCTCGACGCGGCCCGCGACCGTCTCCTCGAACGCGTCGCGCCGGTCGAGCGGACCACGACGACCCGCCTCGACGCCGCCGACGGCCGCGTGCTCGCCGAGTCGATCGACGCGGCACGCGACGTCCCCCACTACACCCGCGCCGCGATGGATGGTTTCGCGGTCCGGGCGACCGAGACCTTCGGGGCGAGCGAGCGCTCGCCCGCTCCCCTCCGGGTCGCCGACGAGCCGGGTCCCGAGGCCGCGGTACGGGTGCACACCGGGAGCCCGCTGCCCGACGGGGCGGACGCGGTGGTGATGGTCGAACACACGGAGCCGGTCGGCGACGGGATCGAAGTCACCGCGGCCGTCGCCGAAGGCGAGAACGTCGCCCCGGCTGGAGAAGACGTCGCGGCGGGGCAACCCCTCTACGACGCCGGTCATCGCCTCCGACCCGCCGACCTCGGTCTGTTGAAGTCCGTCGGAATCCGCGAGATACCGGTCTACGAGCGGCCCACCGTGGGTGTGATCCCGACGGGCGAGGAGCTCGTCCAGGCCGACCCCGACCCGGGCGAGGTGGTCGAGACGAACGGGCTCACGGTCTCGCGGTACGTCGAGCGCTGGGGCGGGCGCGCGACCTACCGCGACGTGGTGACCGACGACCACGCCGCGCTCCGGGCGGCGATCGAGCGCGATACCACGGCCGACCTCGTCGTCACCGCAGGCGGGTCGTCGGTGGGCGAGCGCGACCTGCTCCCGGCCGTCGTCGAGGACGCGGGCGAACTGCTCGTCCACGGGGTCGGGCTCAAACCAGGCCATCCGGTCGGTTTCGGCGTCGTCAACGACACACCGGTGCTGCTGTTGCCGGGCTATCCGGTTTCGTGTATCGTCGGTGCCGTTCAACTCCTCCGCCCGGCGCTGAAACGTGCCGGGCGGTTGCCGCCTGACCCGCTCCCGACGACCACCGCCCGGCTCGATCGGAAGGTCCGGAGCGACGTCGGCACGCGAACGTTCGTGCGGGTCCGTCTCGACGAGACCGACGGTGAGCGGACGGCGGTACCGACCCGGGCCAGCGGCGCGGGCGCGCTGTCCAGCGTCGCGTTCGCCGACGGCTGGGTCGTCGTCCCGGAGGAACGCGAGGGGATCCCGGCGGACGAACCCGTCGCCGTCGAGCACTGGGGGCGGTTGCCGTGAGCGAGCGCAAGGAGTTCCGCGACCTCTCGACGGTCGAGGAGGCTCACGCCGCCATCGAGTCCCTCGACCTCGATCCCGGCGTCGAGAAAGTCGACCTCGACACGGCCGACGGCCGGGTGCTCGCCGAGCGGATCGACGCGGGGCTCGACGTTCCCGGCTTCGACCGCTCGGCGCTCGACGGCTACGCCCTCCACGCGCGCGAGACGTTCGGGGCGGGCGAGACCGACCCGACGACCTTCACGGTGGTCGGCACGGTCGAAGCGGGTGAGCGCCCCGCCACCGACCTCGGGGCCGGCGAGGCGGTCGAGATCGCCACCGGGGCCGTGATGCCGCCCGACGCCGACGCGATGGTCGCGGTCGAACGGACTGACCGCGTCGCGCGAAGCGCGACGGAATGTGCGAATAGCGCGGAACGGAGTTCCGCGGACCATTCGAGCGGGCAAAGCCCGCGAGAAGACGGTGAAACCGTGAGCAAGGACGGCGACACGCTCCTCGTCCGAACGGCGGTGACGCCGGGCGAGAACGTGATGGCGGCGGGTGCGGACATCGCGGCTGGCGAGCGGGCGCTCGGTCCCGGTACTCGCCTCACCTCGCGCGAGATCGGGTTGCTGTCGGCGCTCGGGGTGGACGAGGTCTCGGTCCGCGCGAAGCCGCGGGTGGGCATCGTCTCGACCGGCGACGAACTCGTCAGACCCGGCGAGACCGTCGACAGCGGGCGCGGCCAGATCTACGACGTGAACAGCTACGCCGTCGCGGCGGGGGTGCGCGAGGCCGGCGGCGAGCCGGTGGTCTATCCCCACGCCGGCGACGACATGGCCGAGATGGAGCGCGCCCTCCGGGAAGCGGCCGACGAGTGCGACCTCGTGCTCTCTTCGGGGTCGACCTCCGCGAGCGCCGTCGACGTGGTCTATCGCGTCATCGAGGAGCAGGGCGACCTCCTCCTCCACGGGGTCTCGATCAAGCCCGGCAAGCCGATGCTCGTGGGGCAGTTCAACGAATCCGCGTACATCGGGCTGCCGGGCTATCCCGTCTCGGCGCTCTCGATCTTCCGGACGTTCGTCGCGCCCGCCATCCGCCGTGCCGCGGGACGCGCCGCCCCGCCGAGCGCGACCGTCGCGGGCCGGATGGCGGTCCGAGAGCGCCACGAGGAGGGCCGCCACCGGCTGGTTCCCGTGGGGCTCGTGACCGACGGGAACGGCGACACGCTGGTCTATCCGGTGGACAAGGGCAGTGGCGCGACCACCAGCCTCGTCGAGGCCGACGGGATCGTCGAGATGCCCGCCGACGTCTCCTACCTCGACCGCGACGAACGGGTCTCAGTGGCGCTGTTCTCGCCCGACGTGCGCCCGCCGACCGTCTTCGGCGTCGGCGAGGACGACCCGCTGCTCTCGCGGCTGCTCGACCGCCTCGACCGCCCGCGCTACCTCGGCCACGGCAGCCGGGTCGGCCGGCGGCGGCTCCGCGACGACGTGTCCGACGTCGCGGTGGTCTCGACGGCCGACGAGGTCGAGAGCGGGACCGAACTCGGCGGCTGGACCCGCGAGTGGGGATTGGTCGTGCCCGCGGGGAACCCGGCGGGGATCGACGGGCTCGCGGACCTCGTCGAGCGCGACCTCCGGTTCGTGAACCGCTCGACGGCCTCGGGGCTCCGGACGAGCCTCGCGAACGCGCTCGCCGTCCTCGCCGACGAGCGCGGGGTCGACCGCCACGACCTCGTCGACGCCATCGACGGGTTCGACTTCGCCGTCGAGTCCCACGAGAGCCCGGCCCGACGCGTGGTCGCGGGCGACGCCGACGCCGGGATCGGGCTGCGGGCGACCGCCGAGAAACTCGACTGTGGGTTCGTGCCGGTCGGCGAGGAGCGGGTCCGGGTGCTCGCGAACGCCTCACGAACCGAGAAACCCGGCGTCGAACGCCTCCGAGCCGAACTCGACGACATCGGGGACCTCGTCGGCGCTCTCCCTGGATTCGGTACCGTCGACGACCGCTGACCGGTCGTCCCGGGCCGTGGAACGCTCGTAGAACCGTTCGGCTACGTCAGGAAGACGTGTCGCGGGCGGTCGTCGAGGACCTCGCGACCGAACGAGACGGTCTCGCGGAACGCCTCGCTCCGGAAGAACGCCATCGCGTCCTCGCGCGAGCGCCACTGGCTGGAGATGAACATGTCGTTCTCGTCGTCGCGGTTCACGAGGAGGTCGGTATCGCGGTGCCCCTCCATCTCCGCGAGGAGGTCGCCGACGGTCTCGAATCGGTCGACGAACTCCCCGCGGTGTTCGGGCTTGGTGGTGTAGAACATCCCCATCGTGCCGAACCCGCTCCCCGCGTCGATCGCCTCGCCCTCCTCGGCTTCGGTCCGGGCGACGACTCCCGGGAGGTCCGAGAGGAAGCCGCTCGCGGTCTCGGCGGCGCTCTCGGTCTCCCAGATGCTCGCGACCGCCGCGTTGCCGCCTCGGCTCGCGATCTCCTCGGTCGTCCCCGAGGCGTCGCGCGCCTCGTGAGGCTCGTAGACCGCGGTCTTCACGTGGGTGTCGTAGTGCTCGAAGTTGCCCCGGAGCCCGTCCACGTCCTCGGCGAGCTCGTCCGGGTCGGCCTCGGAGTAGACGACCACCGCGTGGACGTCCTCGCCGTGGGGCTGACCGGCGTAGATACCCTCCTCGGCGAGCGCGCTGCGCATGTCCGCTCCCTCCCCTTCGTCCTCGCTCGACTCGCCGTGATGGTGACCGCCGTTGGTGTCGCCGTGTGGGTGGCCGTTGTCGGCCCCGCTCGTATCGCCCTCGGCCGGCACCGGTTCGCCGGTGAGGAACGCGTCGAGGTCCGCGGGTGGGAAGCGCCGCCCGAACCTGAAGCGGCCGAACTCGGCGTAGCGTGAACTGGAGGGGTCGAAGCGCATCTCGTAGAGGAGTTTCTTGATCTGGGCGGGGTCGTCCGCGAACAGCGTCACACCCCACTCGTGGTCGTCGAAGCCCACGGAGCCGGTGATGATCTGGGTGACCTTGCCCGCGTAGTCGCGCCCGATGTCGCCGTGGCCGCTCATGAGGTCGGCGCGCTCCTCGAACGAGAGGTCGTACCAGTTGTACTCGGGGTCGCGGCGCTTGTCCATCGGGTAGAAGGAGACGTACGCCGAATCGGGGATCTCGGGCTTCAATCGCGACTCGATGTAGCGCGCCATCCCCGAGTCCTCGACTTCCTTGCCTTCGAAGTACTCTTCGGACATGTAGCCCGAGACCTCCGTCACCGAGACGTAGGAGTCGGTCTGCTCGGTGAAGTCGGCGAGCGCGGTTCGCTCGAAGGCGCGTTCGGCGGTGTCGAGGTCGGCCATCGACGGCCGGAGGTGGAGCACGAGGAGGTCGGCCCCGCTCCCGAGTACGCTGAACGTCGCCGACCCGCCCGCATCGGCGTCCGCGACGGCCTCGTGGTTCGCGAGGTACTCGGTGCCCTCCTCGATGGCGGCCTCGCGCTCGCGCTCGGGTGCGGCGCGCCACGCGTCCCAGTCGACAGTTCGGAAATCGTGGAGCACGTACCAGCCCTCCTCGGTTCGTGGCGGTCTCCGTCGGTCCATGCCGGACGGAGGGCCGAGGCGGACAAGGGTCTTGTGAGTCGGCCGGCTACCCCGAGAGCAGCGACGGCCCGAAGATCATCACCACGAGCGCCGCGAGCATCGTGACGCTCACCGCGGTGGTCACCGCCCCCGTCAGGGCCCGCCGGCCGCCCACCGGGAGACGCGAGACCACGGCCTCGGTGCTGGTCCGAAGGATGTGGCCGCCGTCGAGCGGGAACGCCGGGATGCAGTTGAAGAAGCCGAGGTTGAGGTTGATCCAGGCGGTCCAGAACAGGAGGTTCGCCAACGTGAACACCCCGTCGCCGAGGAACGAGAGCGGTCCCGTGACGGTGTAGAAGTCGATGTTCGTCCCGACGAACCCCGGGAAGTTGTAGCCGAGCTGCGGGAGCGCGACGCCCGCGAGTGGCAGCGTGACGACCGGGAGGAGGCCGGCCAACAGCGACGATCCGCCGGGTCCGCCTGCATCCCCGCCGAGGATCGAGAGGAACGCGTCGGCGGGGTAGCTATCGATCCCGAAGTCGTCCACGACCAGCCCGCTGGTTCCCTGCTGGAGGTCGTTCACGCCGAGCAGACCGGCCCCGTTCTGTGGGTTCTCGCCGAGGGTGACGGTCGCCGTGGTGCGCTCACCGTCGACGAAGGCCTCGACCCGAGCGGTGTCGCCGGGCTGGGTGTCGGCGAGCATGTCGCTGAGCGCCGTGGTGTTGGTGACCCGCTCGCCGGCGAACCGGGTGATGACGACCGGCTCCCCACCCTGGCCGGTCGCGTTCGCCAGCGGTCCGTTCGGGGTCATCCGCGTCGCGTAGGCCCCCATCGGTGCGGTCGTCGTGGAGCCGTTCGTCGTCCGGAGGGTTGCCACCGTGTGATTTCTGAGCGCGCCCTCGAACCCCTGTTCGGTCGCGACGGGCGTCCCGTTGACCGCCGCGATCGTCGTCGAGTTGGACTCGTTCGTTCCGAGCCCCGTCGGACCGCCTCGCGTCGCGGCGGTGACAACCACCGACCGCCGGACCGTGGTCGTGTTTCCGTCGTCCAGCGTGACCTCGACCGAACGGTTCGCGTCGTCGAGCGCGGCGGCGAGCTCGCTCTCGTTCGAGACGTTCTGCCCCGCCGCGCCCGTGATGACGTCGCCGCTCTCGATCCCGGCGTTCGCCGCTGGCGTGCCGGGGAGCGCGCCGCCGACCGCGACGCCGGGCGCGACCCCGATCGAGCCCACCACCGGCCCGAACAGGAGCGCGAACGCGACCGCGGTGAGCACGAAGTTGTTGGTGACGCCCGCGGCGAACATCCGGGTCTGGGGGCCGCGCTTCGCCTTCAACTGCTGTTCCTCGTTGGGTTCGACGAACGCGCCGAGGGGGATCAGGGTGAACAACGCGAGCCCCATCGAGGTGATCTCGATGTCCTCGACCCGGCAGAGCAGACCGTGCCCCCCCTCGTGGACCACCAGCCCGATGAGCAGCCCGAAGATTATCTCGGGGGCGACCGACAGGGGGAGAAACGAGTTCACGCCCGGGATCGCGAGCGCGTCCTGGGGTTGGGTGATCACGCTCGCCGAGGGCTGTTCGAAGATCTGGACCGCGCTGACGATCACGGTCGCGAACGCCCCGATCATGACCACCAGCGTGATCCCGACGCCGACGTTGGCCCACGCCCGCCAGAACCGCTTCGGCCCGGCGAGCCAGGTCAGGAACGCCTTGCCGCGCTGGGTGTGGATCGTCGTGATCGGCCCCGAGACCCGCACCGCGTTCGGCAGGAGCCCCCGCGTCGAGGCCGCCGTCGCGACGACGGTGTAGAGAAGAACTCCAGCGAGCACCCAAACCAGCGCGCTAACCATTGGCCACTCTCAGGAATCGTCGGGCATGAGGGTTTGGTTCCCGGCCTCCACTCAGCCTTCGCGCCGGAGCCGCCGGACCACGAACGCGCGGTCGAGCTCGGCGAGGAACGGCCCGAGCTTCGGCCCCTGCTCGGTGTCGAAGAAGAGTCGATAGCCAGCGGAAAACAGGTCGCCGGGATCCAGGTCGTGACTTCGGGCGGTTTCGAAGATCTCGCTCTGGATCGCCTCGCCGCCACGGCTCGCCTCATCCTCCTCAATAAATGTCGAAAGTTCATCAAGGGCCTCGCAGATATCGCTATCAAATTCTACTGAAGGGAGACCCTCTTCAAGACGGTAATTATACGCATTGTCAACTTTTCTTGCCCATCTTTGAGCACGTTCAACACGCTTGAGACTGTTCTCGACAGCCCAATCAGGTGTATCGTATGATATATGATCTTCACGGCGAGCCATTTTTTCACGCAAATCGAAGCTATCTGCCATTCCGAGTACAGCTGCAAATGTATATGGCAAGCGGGATCTTTTCGAGAAGAGTTCTCTCAGTATCTTATCTCGGTGGTTCCGAATCTCTTGATTGTCCCATTTGAGCCTATTATTGTCAAAATCAAATGTACGCAGCCGATCAATGTCTGCATATATATGTATACCTCTCCAATTATTAGTGTTTATTCTCTTGCGCCTATCTGTTGACGAGACCGTACCCTCTATCTTTGATATTTTAGTGTCGATTTTGAGATATTCAATAGATTCAGTTATCTCCAAATCATATGATATGGCAGACCCAACCAAGATCGACAAGTAATATTCTACGGGATTTTCTGGTGAAACCTGTTCAGATACACCATGAACGCTATCGTCAACACCTGACTCAATCGATGAAATGAGAGTGGGATATATCTGATCCTGCTTCTGCTGACTGATTGGGAGATCAATTTCACCAAAGTACGATTTCTCAAAGTTATCAAATTCATCGACTAACTGATCGATATTTTCAATTGAGAAGTCGCGAGCCTTACTTGGATCTCGAGCAAAGAAATAGAGAAGAACTTCGGGCTCTATGAATTGTAGAACCTCTTGAATCATGATGACATGTCCTTCTGACGACGAGAATGCTTTGCCGTCAAGTGTGAACCACTCATAGGCCATGGGAATTGGTGGGACATCATCGAGAATTCCTCGCGCGATGTCGATCCCACTTGGCCATGAACCCTCGGCATGGTCCTTACCGAACGGTTCGAAATCGACCCCCAAAACCCGCCACTGGGCAGGCCACTCGAAGCGCCATGGGAGTTTTCCTTTCCGAAAGGTGGTGGTTCCCTCGTGGCCACAGCCCTCAATGACCTGCCCGCCGGCCTCAATGTCGCCACAGGCGTACTCGACGGTACCCGCATCGAGGTTCACGCTCGTGACGGCATCCGTTTCTGTGACGTGACCACATTCTTCACAGATCGGGCGAAATGGCACGTAACCCTCGTCAACCTTATTCTGGTATTTCGCGAGCGCGCCTCTTGCTTCCTCGCGATGTTCGAGGAGAGTTCGTGTCACGTCCTCGAACGCACCGGATTCGTAGAGATCCGTGTTCGAAACCATCTCGACATCGATCCCGAGCGCTTTCACACTTCGCTCGATGAGGTTCGAGAAGTGTGATCCGTACGAATCACAACAGCCGAACGGGTCCGGGATCGCGGTGTAGGGTTTCCCAAGGTTGCGCCCGAGCGCGCCGGCGTCGACGTCGCCGAGGCCCACGATGTTCCCGTCGAGGTCGGCGAGCTTTCGGGGGATCTTTCGGAGTGGGTCGCGGTCGTCGGCGGTGAAGACCTGTTTGACTGTTCGTCCCCGTCCGCGGAGCGCCTCGGCTACGAAGTAACCACGGAGGATCTCGTTCATGTTGCCGAGATGGGGCACGCCAGACGGCGAGATCCCACCCTTGATCACGATAGGGTCATCTGGATCGCGCTCGAGAATCCGATCGGCCACCGATTCGGCCCAGAAGTCGTGGGGCTGTGACCCGCTCAGGATGTAGGGGTCGTCGTCAGTCATTCATCGCCCAGTAGGTGGGTTCGTCGCTGCCCTCGGGCACGATGTCGGTGCCGTCGTGGTCGCCCGAGGTCACAACGCGCGCGACGCGTGCGGGGTCGGTCCCGTCGAGGACGACGGTCCGAACCCCCGAGCGTTCGATGATCTTCGCCGCGAGGAGGTCGACGGGGGCCGACGCGCCGGCGGTCATCTCGATGTCCGCGATCACGTCGACGAGTTCGGTCGCCGAGAGCGCCTCGAAGCGGTGGGCGTCGTCGTCCGTCGCGGGGTCGGCGCTGTAGACGCCGGGGACGCTCGTCGCGTAGACCAGCAGGTCAGCGTTGGCGTACTCGGCGAGCGCGGCGCTCACGGCGTCGGTGGTCTGGCCGGGTGCGACCCCGCCCATGACGGCGACCTCGTCGCGCCGGAGCGCCTCGCCAGCGGTCTCGTAGTCGGTCGCGGGACTGGTCACCGCGCGTTCGGAGAGCGCCGCGATCAGGAGCCGGGCGTTGACCCGGGTGGTGTCGATACCCAGCTGGTCGAGTTCGATCTCGTTCGCGCCGAGCGCGCGTGCGGTGTGGATGTACTCGCGGGCGATGGTGCCGCCGCCGACGACGACGCCGACGGAGTGGCCTTCGGCCACGAGGTCCTCGATGACTTCGGCGTGTGCACCGACGCGCTCCGGGTCCCGCGGCGCGAGCACGCTGCCACCGAGGGAGAGAACGATTTTCATTGGCTCCGGTTGCTCGGACGCGCCCATAAGGATTGTCAACCCCGCCGAAGGGTACAAGCGACGGCCGACCCTCCCCCCCGCATGAAGGTCTTCGCCGTCGTCGGCCCCTCGAACGCGGGCAAGACGACGCTGGTCGAACGGCTCCTCCCCCGCCTCGACGGGCGCGTCGCCACGGTGAAACACCTCGACCACGCACCCGACATCGACACCGAGGGCAAGGACACGGCGCGCCATCGTGCGGCGGGAGCGAGCGCGACCTACGGCGTGAGCGACGAGGGCTGGTTCGCCACCGGCGACCCCCGCCCCCTGTCGGCGCTCCTCGACGACCTCGCACCCGACCACGACTACGTGGTCGTCGAGGGGTTCTCGGCGCGAGACCTCCCGGCGGTGGTCCTCGGGGGCCGCGAGCACGCCGGGCCGACCATCGCGACGGCTCCCGAGGCGGACGGGGTGGACCTCGGTGCGGTCTCGACGACGGTCGACGAACTCGAACCGTACGTCACGCTCGACTCGTTGGTCGAGGCGGTGAAGACCGACCCCGATGCCGACCGTGCGGGCGCGATCGCGACGTTCACGGGGCGGGTCCGGGCGAAGGACTCGGCGGACGACACACCGACCGAGGCGCTCGAATTCGAGACCTACGAGGGCGTGGCCGACCGAACGATGGCGGCGATCGCCGAGGAGTTGGAGGCGCGCGACGGTGTCTACCGGGTGCTCATGCACCACCGAACGGGGCTGATCGAGACGGGCGAAGACATCGTCTTCGTGGTCGTGCTCGCCGGCCACCGACGCGAGGCCTTTCGCACGGTCGAGGACGGTATCGACCGGCTGAAAGCCGAGGTCCCGATCTTCAAGAAGGAGCGAACGACCGACGAGGAGTTCTGGGTCCACGAGCGCGCGTGAACCGCGGCGGCCCCTCGACCCGCACAGGAACGAGAACATTTTGCCGCTAAATACCGATCACCCCGCCCGACGAGCGCGCACTCCACACGGGATTCTCTCACGATAGAAATATAGATCAAATATCTGTATCGGCTCGATAAAACGTCTAACGGTTTCTCGAAGCGTCGTGAAATCACTCCACAACCGATTTTGCGACTGAAGGGACCCGAAGCGACCCGAAGCATCTGTCGGGTATAATACATGGTACGCTCTGGATGCAAGTGGACGCCACAATGAGCACGACACAGCCCTCCGGGGTCGACTCGACCACGAAAGAACAGCGACTCGAAGCGTACCTCGAACGCAACGCGGCCGACGGCGAGCTCTACTTCAAGAGCAAGTTCATCGCGGACGAGGTCGGTCTCTCGCCGAAGGAGATCGGCGCGCTGATGTGTAAGCTCACGGATTCGGCGACCACCCTCGAGATCGAGAAGTGGTCGTACACCAGCGCGACGACGTGGCGCGTCGCGCCGGCCTGAATCACCGGTCGTCCATCCGCCCGATCGCGGCCGGTTCGTCATCCCACCGGTCGCCGTCCCCGCGGTCCACCCGCCCTCCCCACCGCTTTCCATCGTTCGATGGAGTTCCCACGACGGTCCCAGGAGTTCACCCCCACACCGGTTCCCGCTGACGTCGGCTCCGAGAGCGGGTCTGTACGTTTATACCGAACCCTCACGTAGCTTCGACAATGGACGAACGCGGTCCGCCGGCCGAGGCGTTCGCCGGGCTGTTTCGCGTCACCCAGCGCCGGGTCGACGGTGACCAGCTCCGGTACTACGGTCGGGCGCTGGTTCCCGGCGACCGCCTCGAACGTCGACTCTGGCCGGTGTTCCGCGACCGGGGCTACGAGGTGCGGCTCACGACCGACACGTACACCGAGCGCGACCCGTTCACCGGGGTCGAGATCCCCCGGAAACGCCAGGTTCTCGTCGCCACCCCGCACTCGACGGGGCTCGACGGCGTTCCGTGGACCAACCTGCTGTTCGCGGGGCTCACGGTCGTCTCGACGCTCTACGCCGGGAGCCAGTGGTACGGCGTCGCGGTCGACGGTCCGCTCGACATCCTGGCCGGCTGGCCGTTCGCGGCGGCGGTCCTCGGCGTGCTCGGCGTCCACGAACTCGGCCACTACGCCCTGAGCCGGTACCACGGCGTCGACGCCAGCCTCCCGTACTTCATCCCGATACCCAACGTCATCGGCACGATGGGGGCGGTGATCCGGATGCGCGGTCGGATGCCCGACCGGAAAACCCTGTTCGACATCGGGGTCGCCGGCCCACTCGCGGGGCTCGTGGTAGCGTGTCTCGTCACCGTCGTGGGGCTCTTCCTCCCGCCGGTCGCGGACCCCGGCTTCCCGATCGAGTTCCACTATCCGGTGTTGATCCGCGGCCTCGCCGAACTCGTCGGCCAGCCGCTCGACTACCCGGGGCGGGAGACGGTGAACCCCGTCGTGTTCGCGGGCTGGGTCGGGATGTTCGTGACCTTCCTCAACCTGATCCCGGTCGGCCAGCTCGACGGCGGCCACCTCGTGCGTGCGATGCTGGGAAAGCGCCAGGCCACCGTCGGCGCGCTGGTGCCCGCCGCGCTGTTCGGCCTCGCGGCCTACCTCTACTACGTCCAGGACGCCGCGTTCAACGCGGTCTTCCTCTGGATGTTCTGGGGGGTGTTCACGATGGGCTTCGCCTACGCCGGTCCCACGACCCCGATATACGACGAGGCGCTCGGCAGCAAGCGCCTCCTCCTCGGGTTCGTCACCTTCGCGCTCGGCGTGCTCTGTTTCACACCCATCCCGTTCGAGTTCATCCCGTGACCCCTTTCTTCGAGGGACGAACCGCCTCCTGACTGCGGAGTCTCGTGGATCTCGCCCGACGATGGAACATCGCATCTCACGGCCCGTGAGAAACCGTCTTCCGATGCATTCGGAGGCTCGGAGGCTCGGAGGCCCGGAGACCCAGTCTCACAGCGCCATGCCCACGGGAACACCGTCGAGAGCCGAACAACGAACCGAACGGGGACCGACTGCCGCACCTTCTCCGCCGCACCGCCTCCGCCACGAGCCTCCCCAGCCGACTTCCTCGCCCGCTCACTCCGTTCGCGCGCTCGGTCGTCCCTCGCACGGGCGTTCCGCGCCGCCCGACGGGCGGCGCGCAGGCCGCGCGCCAACCGCCCCGCCACCCGCACCTATCGACCGTCTCACCACCGACTGCTCCGCTACCCGCACCCATCGGCTGCTTCACTACCTGCACCTATCGACCCCTCTCCACTGGCTCCCTCAGCCGACCGGCCTCGGTCGGCGGGACTTTGAGCCGCCCGCTCGAACCGTCGACCATGGACACCCTTCGCGGACTCCTCGCACGCGAGCGCCGGGACGACCGCCTCGCGCTTCGGGAGGACGGAACGGGCCGCGAGTACGACAGCCATCGGCTCCTCACGAACGCCTGGAAGGTGAGCAACCTCCTCCATCAGTGCGGGGTTCGGGCCGGCCACACCGTCGGTCTCGTCGGTCGCACCCCCGAAGCCGTGCTCGCGTTCCTCGCCACGGCGTCGCTCGGTGCGGTGGTCCGATTCGACCCCTCGGACGAGAGCGACCTCCGAGCGGTCGTCGCACCGACCAACGAGACCGGGCGATTCGACCTCCCGCCCGGGAGCACGCCGGTCGCCTACGGGGCCGAGCCCGACGACCCCGGCACGCGCTACTTCGAGCGCGACGTCTGGAGCCAGAACCCGACGCTCGCGCCGGCCGCGGTGGCTCCCGACGACCCCGTGCTTGCGACGGCCGACGGGTCGTTCACCCACGCCGATCTGCTCGACGGGGCCGCACGGGCCGTCGAACGCACCGACATGGACGCCGGCACGACGGTCGCGGTCCGCGCGCCGCTCGCGCTCGCGGGCACCGTCGCCGCCGGTCTCGTCGCGCCGCTCATGGCCGATGCGATCGTCGTGTTCCCCGACGCCGACACCGTCGCCGACGTCGCCGTCGCGACCGACTCAGCGCCCGAATCGACCGTCTGTGACCCGACGTCGTTGCTCGACGACTTGCCGTAGTCACGTTTCGGAACGCGTATGTGTCGGGTTTCGAACCTTCGTGTATGCCAGGCGCACGCGTTGAGGCCGGCGAGCGGGTCACGCTTCGGACGATCGAACGCGATGACAGCGCGTTCGTCCAGCGTGGCCACGCCAACCCCGCGATCCGCTACCCGCTCGGGATGGTCGGCCACGAGAACGAACACCAGGTCGAGGAGGGCTTCGAGGAGTTCGTCGAGAGCGACGACCACGCCAACTTCCTCGTCTGTCTCGATAGCGAGGGGGCGGGGCCGGGCCATCCCGCGGCGGACGAGACCACCCCGATCGGCGTGGTCAACGCGACCCACGTCGACTGGGACCGCCCGATGCTGGCCTACTGGCTTGCGCCGGAGTATCACGGTGAAGGCTACGGGACGGAGGCGGTCGCGCTCGCTATCGAGAGCCTCTTTCGAACCTACGACATCCACAGCATTGCAGCCCACGCCTTCGATTACAACGCCGCCTCGCGCGGCGTGCTCGAATCGCTCGGTTTCACTCAGGAGGGTCGCGGCCGCGAGGCTCGGTTCGTCGACGGCGAGTACCGCGATACGATACAGTATGGATTGCTCCGCCGGGAGTGGCGGGCGAACCAGAAGGAGTAGGTCAGGCCTCGGCCGCTGTGCCGATCTTCATGCCGTCGAGCTTCTCGACGATCCCGTCGACCTTCCCGTCGAGGTCGTCGACGAACTCCTCGGTGTGGTCGGTGGTGATCGCGCCCTGGCTCGAGGGCTCTATCAGGGATTCCTCTTCGAGGACGCGAAGCGAGTACCGGACCTTGTGATGCGGGTAGCCCGTTTCGTTGGACATCTTCACGATACCGATCGGTTCGCTCTCGATCACCATTCGCAGGACCTGGAGGTGGCGTTCGAGCATATCGACCTCTTTTTCGAGTCTGTCTATCATGGCACTTGTTAACTCGTGAGAGAGGGTTTTAAAGGTTCTGCCACGCCCGCCGGCAGCACCCGGCCCTCGTTCCGTTCGTTCGGATTTGGTAGCAGATGTCATATACTTTCTGGCCTGTGTCCCGAACGCGTTACGGCGACCGCACACGGACCGCCCAACGGTCGGGTTTCCACGAGCACGGTCGTCGACACACCGTAATCGGTTTATCCCGAACGGCGAACTCTCGGGCATGACAGTCACCATCGTCGGCGCACAGCTCGGCGACGAGGGCAAAGGCGGGATGGTCGACCGCTGGAGCGAGCACGTCGACGTCGTCTGTCGGTACCAGGGCGGCGACAACGCCGGCCACACCGTCGTTCACGAGGGCGAGACCTACAAACTCTCGCTCGTGCCGAGTGGCGTCGTCCGCGGCAAGACCGGCGTGCTCGGCAACGGCTGCGTCGTCAACCCCGCCACGCTGTTCGAGGAGATCGACGCGCTCCGCGAGCGCGGCCTCGACCCGGACGTTCGGGTCGCCCGTCGCGCACACGTGATCTTCCCCTATCACCGCGTCCTCGACGGCATCGAGGAGACGGCGAAGGACGAAGGCGGCGAGGTCGTCGGCACCACCGGCCGCGGTATCGGGCCGACCTACGAGGACAAGGCGGGACGACGCGGCCTTCGCGTCGGCGACCTCGTCGACTCGAACGTTCTCCGGGACAAACTGGAGTACGTCGTCCCGCAGAAACGCGCGCTCGCCGAGGAGGTCTTCGGGGCCGAGGTCGGCGACGAGTTCGACGTCGACGCCCTCTACGAGGAGTACCACGAGTACGCCGACCGCCTCGAAACCGAGGGGATGCTCGTCCACGGCGGCGAGTTCCTCGCCGATCGCCTCGACGACGACCAGCGGGTCATGTTCGAGGGCGCGCAGGGGACGCTGATCGACATCGACCACGGCAACTACCCCTACGTGACCTCCTCGAACCCCACCGCGGGCGGTGCCGCGACGGGAACGGGACTCGGTCCGTCCGTCGTCGGCGACGGCGAGGTCGTCGGGGTCGTCAAGGCCTACCTCACCCGCGTCGGGAGCGGTCCGATGCCGACCGAACTCGCCGGCGTCGAGGGCGACACACCCGGCTACGAAGGCGACGCGGACGACGACGAGGAGGAGCTCGCGAGCTACATCCGCGACGAGGGCGGCGAGTACGGCACCGTCACGGGCCGACCGCGCCGCGTCGGCTGGCTCGACATGCCGATGCTCCGCCACGCGACCCGCGCCAGCGGCTTCACCGGCCTCGCGGTCAACCACATCGACACCCTCGCGGGGCTCGACGAGGTGAAGGTCGGCCACGCCTACGACCTCGACGGCGAGGAACGGCGCACGATGCCCGCGACCACCGAGCGCTGGAGCGAGTGCGAGGCGGTCCTCCGGGAGTTCGAGGGCTGGCCCGACGCCGACTGGGAGGCGGTCGCCGAAAGCGGCTACGACGCGCTCCCCGAGAACGCGCGGACGTATCTCGACTACCTCGGCGACGAACTCGACACGCCCGTCTACGCCGTCGGCATCGGTCCCGACAGGGACCTGACGGTGGTGCGCACGAACCCGATCGAATAGACGGGGAAGCGCGGTCGGTGTCGTCGGCCCCGTGGGGACTTCTCCCCACGTTCACGACGTGACCGCTCGCGTCGATCGGCCGGTCCGCCGAGACGACTTATCGTCACCGACCCCCTCTCCCTTCTATGGACCCACGGATCACGCTCGTCACGCTCGGTGTATCGGACCTCGCCGACTCCATCCGATTCTATCGGGACGGTCTCGGGTTACCGATGCAGGACCGAGCGGACGACAGCGATGTCGCGTTCTTCGCCCTCGACGGCGCGTGGCTCTCGCTCTACCCGAGGGACCTGCTCGCCGAGGACGCGGCGGCCACGGACGACGGCGGTTTCTCCGGGGTCACCATCGCCCACAACGTATCGACGAAGGAGGAGGTCGACGCGGTTCTCGACGAGGCAGCGGCTTCGGGGGGACGTATCGTGAAACCGGCTCAGGAGACCTTCTGGGGTGGGTACTCCGGCTACTTCGCCGACCCCGACGACCACCGGTGGGAAGTGGCATATCCTCCACTTAGTGCCGAGTAGCTCCCTCGGTCACCGACTATCGTGGGGCGCTCCCGTTCGATTCCCAGCGACCCCGTTGAGGGTGTCGAACAGCGAAACGACGAGCACCACCTCGGTTCCGTTCGTCGGCCGGAGCGGTCAGCTCAGCGCTGGGTGGTTATCTCGCAGCCGTCCTCGGTGACGATCACGGTGTGTTCCTTCTGGCTCACGAGGTTCCCCTCGGCTTCCTTGAGCACGGGGTAGCTGTGGACGATGTTCTGGCGTTCGAGCCGGCGGAGCGCCATCTCGGGGCGGTCGACGTCGAGCCACCGGGCGGCGAACGGCAGCGTCCGGAACTCCTCGGTGATCTGGTCGAGCGCCGCGCGCGCGTCGTTGTTCCGGACCGACCCCTCTCGGTCGAGTCCATAAATTTCGACCTTGTTGCCCTCGCCGACCTTCCCGCTGCCGTCGGTGGCGAAGGGCTCGACGGCGACCACGTCGCCGACGTCGAGGGTCACGCTCTGGCTCACCGCCCGATTCGGGATGTTCGGTGGGGTGTGCTGCTCCCAGCGCGCGAGGCCGTGCCCCGTCAGGTTGACGACCGGCTTGAAGCCCGCGTCCTCGATGACTTCCTCGATCCGCGCGCCGATCGTGCCCGTCTCGACACCGGCTTCGACGAGTTCGAGCGCGGCGTCGAGCGCGCGCTCGGGCGCTTCGGCGAGGTCGGGATTGCCGGAGAGGTCCACCGTGACGGCGGTGTCGGCGAGCCAGCCGTCGATGTGGACCCCGATGTCGAGGTTGACCATCTCCTCGCCGAAGGTGGTCTCGTCGTCGGCGCTCGGCGAGGCGTGGGCGGCCTCCTCGTCGATCGAGATGTTCACCGGAAAGGCGGGCTCGCCACCGAGTTCGCGGATGCGCTCCTCGGTCCACTCGGCGACCTCGAGGTGAGACACCCCCACCTCGACGCGCTCGGCGGCCTCCTCACGAACCTGGGCGAGGATCGCGCCCGCTTCGCGGTGTTTCTCGTACTGCTCGGCTTCGAGGTCCACCGATTCGTCGCTCATACGCCGACTACGCCGGTTCGAGCAAAAGGTCTGGCGTTCTCAGGGTCCGGTGCTCGTCTGCATCGCGGCCGAGTTGTACGCGCTCCCCGCCCGCCCCTCGCTGTCGAGCACGATGAGCCCCGCCGTGGATCCCGTCACCTCGTCGAACTCGGCGAGCGCCCGGTCGGCGGCGGTCTGTGGACTCGCGCCGGCTTCGAGCTGCCGGACGGTCTCTCGTGTGAGCGTCACACGGACGATGTCCTCGCCCGCACCGGTCGCGCTCGCGCCGCCGGCGGGTGTGGCGAAAAAACCGCTCCCGACCTGTGGGACGTCGCCCACGCGGCCCGCGAGCGCCGCCCACCGCCCGCCGGTTGAGGTCGCGGCCGCGACCCGTCCGTCGTCCACCGCGACCGCGCCGACCGTGTCCGACCCGCCGTACTCCTCGCGAACCCAGTCGAGGTGGGTGCGGGGATCCGCCGGGGGATCGGCGTCGGCCCACCGCTCGCGGGTTCGGTCGGTGGTGAGGTCGGCGTCGATTTCGACCCCGAACTCGTCGGCGAGTCCGACGGCGTGTTCGCCCGAGACGAAGATATGCGGGGTTTCGTCCATCACGAGACGGGCGACCGCGGCGGCGTGTTCGACGCCGGGCATCGAGCAGGCCGCCCCGACGCGTCGGTCGTGGGTCATCAGGCCGGCGTCGGTTCTGACCACCCCGTCGGACTGGACCGCCCCGCCGACGCCGGCGTTGAACCGTGGGCCGGATTCGAGCACGCCGACCGCGCTCACGACCGCCTGTACGGGGGTGGCTTCCTCGGCACCGACCGCGACGGCTTCGTCGAGGACCGCCTGCCGTCGGTCGGGTTCGTCGGGCGTCTCGCCGGCTCCACCGTGGACGATGAGCTGCACGGCTGGGGTTCACCCGGTGGACGAATAACCGTCCCGAACCGGCGCGCGAACGAGAAAGCCAGACCTTTTAGCGCGTCCGTTTGAATCTTCGGTATGTCTTATGACCGGGTCGAAGTCCCGACGAACGGTTCACAGATCGAAGCCGTAGACGACGGGTTCGATGTCCCCGACGACCCCATCATCCCGATCATCCACGGCGACGGTATCGGCGTCGACATCGGTCCCGCCGCCCAGAAGGTCCTCGGCGCGGCCGCCGAGGCGACGGGTCGTGAGATCCACTGGATGCGCCTCTACGCCGGCGAGTCCGCACGTGAGAAGTACGACGAGAACCTGCCGGACGACACCCTCGAAGCCTTCCGCGAGTTCAACGTCGGCATCAAGGGCCCGCTGACGACCCCCGTCGGCGCGGGCTATCGCAGTCTCAACGTCGCGCTCCGAAAACGGCTCGACCTCTACGCCAACGTCCGACCGACCTACCACATCGACGGTGTCCCCTCGCCGGTCAAGGACCCCGACGCGATGGACATGGTCAACTTCCGGGAGAACACCGAGGACGTCTACGCCGGCATCGAGTGGGAGCAGGGCACCGAGGAGGTCGAGCAGGTCCGTGAGTTCGTCGAGGAGGAGATGGGCTATGACAACACCATCCACGAGGGCGAGGTCGGGATCGGCATCAAGCCCATCACCGAGTTCGGGACCAAACGCCTCGTGCGCCGCGCGATCGACTACGCCCTCGAGAACGACCGCGACTCGGTGACGCTGGTCCACAAGGGCAACATCATGAAGTTCACCGAGGCGCAGTTCCGCGACTGGGGCTTCGAGGTCGCCGAGGAGGAGTACGGCGACGAGGTCATCACCGAGGACACCCTCTGGAACCAGCGCGACGGCGACGTCCCCGAGGACACCGTCGTGGTCAACGACCGGATCGCCGACGCGATGCTCCAGTGGCTCCTCCTCCGCCCCGAGGAGTACGACGTGCTCGCGATGCCGAACCTGAATGGGGATTACCTCTCGGACTCCGCCGGCGCACAGATCGGCGGGCTCGGGATCGCCCCCGGCGCGAACCTCGGCGACGGCCGCGTGCTCGCCGAACCCGTTCACGGGAGCGCCCCGAAACACGCCGGCGAGGACGAGGCCAACCCGACCGCGATGATCCTCTCGGGTCGCCTCATGTTCCAGCAGATGGGCTGGGAGGACGCCGCCCAGAAGATCTACGACGCCGTCGAGGCCGCCATCTCCAACAAGAAGGTCACCTACGACATCCACCGCCAGATCGACGGCGGCGAGAAACTCGCCACCAGCGAGTTCGCCGACGAGATCGTCGACAACATCTAAAGCCCCACTTTTTTCCTCGTCCCCGTTCGCTCGCTGCGCTCGCTCAGGGTCCTCGCAAAAACCTGGACTAAAAAGAGCCGCTCACTCGCGCTCCGCGCTCGTTCGCGGTACAATCACCATCACCTCCACAACCGCCCCGCACAGCACCGCCGAAGCCCTCGGCCCTCACTCCGTTCGGGCCTCGCCCTTCATCCGCCAGGAGAACACCGCAACGGCACCGCGGGCCGCAACCGCACCGCCGGGCCGCAGCGCGGCCGCAGCCGCCAACGGATACCGACCCCGCCTTGAGCCCATCGACACAGCCCACCGGTCGGGCGAGGGAATTTAGCGTCCCGACTCGGAACCTCGTTCGAGAGCATCATGGCAGACGACCTCACCGAACCCGCCGAGTTCGACCCCGACGACGTACTGACCCTCGACGATCCCGCCTTCGCGCCCGAGAACGTCGCGCTCGTCACGGGCGGGGGCTCCGGGATCGGCCGGGCGACCGCGCTCGCGCTCGCCCACAACGGCCTCACGGCCGTCGCGACCGACGTCGACGAGGACGGCCTCGACGAGACCGCCGCGAAACACGACGAGTTGGACCTCGACGGCGCGATCCACACCGTTGCCGGTGACCTCACCGACGACGACGATATCGAGCACGTCGTCGAGTTCGCGGCCGAACAAGGTCAGATCCGATTCCTCGCGAACATCGCGGGCCTGCAGACCGTCGCCCCGATCGAGGAGTTCTCGATGGACGACTACGACCTGATGCAGGAGGCGATGCTCCGCGCACCGCTCTACCTCACGAAGCTCTGCCTGCCCCACATGCGCGCGGGTGACGGGACCGGCGCGGTCGGGAACATGTGCTCGATCCACGGCCACTACGTCACCCGCGACAAGGTGGCCTACAACATGGCGAAGTTCGGGCTCCGTGGGCTCACCCAGTCCATCGCCGCCGAGGGCGACGGCGATATCCGCTCGTTCTCCTTCTCGACGGCCTACGTCAAGACCCCGCTGGTGACGGACCAGATCGCCGACACCTCAGGATCCCGCGGGATCAGCGAACGCGAGGTCGTCGAGGACGTGATGCTCGGCGAAGCGAGAGTCAAGGAGATGATGGAACCCGTCGAGGTGGCGAACCTCTTCGCGCTCGGCTTCTCGGGCCACGCGAAACACCTCGACGGCGGCGACCTGCTGTTCGACGGCGGCTACACTCTGACCTACGACTGATCAGTAGGTGTCGAGGTCGGTCCCGACCGAGCAGACGTACTCGCCGGTGGCGACCTGCGGGAGCCGGCGGGTACGCCAGAACACGCCCGCGGCGTCGGCGGTCGCCTCGGCCTTCACCCCGCCGAACGCGTCGGTGATCCGGAATAACCGGTCCCCGCGCTCGACCCGGTCGCCGAGGTCGACGAGGAACTCGACCAATCCGCCCGCAGACGCGCCGTACTGCTCGAAGCCGGTCGCCCGGACCTGTTCCCCGGCGCTCGCCGTCCCCTCCACGAAACCGTACTCTCGGAGGACGTTCTTCACGCCCTGCACGCCGACTTCGACGCTCTTCTCGTCGAAACCCACCGAGCCGCCGAGTTCGGGGTCGATGGTCGGTACGCCCTCGTCGGGGCCCGCCCGGGCGAGTTGGCCGTCCGGTCCCTTCTGGTCGAGGACGTATCCACACCCGAACGTCTTCGCGAGGTCGAGACACGCGTCGTGGAGGCGGTGGCGCGGGCCACATCGGACCCTGGTCTCGCGGATCATCCGGCTGGTCGAGCCCTGGTGGAGGTCGAGCACGAGGTCGGCGTTGGTCGCGATGTCGAACGTCGTTGCCGCGATTCGCTCGGAGGACGTTCCGCGGTTGTCGCCCGGGTAGGCCCGGTTGAGTTTGGTGTCGTCGATCGGGTTTCGGTGTTCGGCCACCCGGAAGCCGTGGAGATTGACGATCCCGACGATCAAGATCGTGCCCGCGATGTCGGCGGGGTCGAGCTGGGGGACGATCCGTCGGATGACGCCGACGCCGTTGAGTTCGTCGCCGTCGCTCGCGGCCTGCATGTAGAGGGTCTTGCCGTCGTCCGCACCGTTGATAACACAGACGGGGAGACCGACGTCCGCACCGTCGCGACTCTCGCCGACCGACAGCCGACCGGTGTCGACCTCGCCGGGAGCGGCGCTCGCGGTTCCGAGGCTCGTCATTATTCGAACACGACATTTCGACCGCCTTTAGCCGTTCGATATCGACGGCGAACCGACGCGATTTTGCCGCCGCCGACGGTAGTCCAACCGTGGCAGACGCACCCGACCGCCCCCCGACCACGGAGTTCCTCGCGGCGCTCTCGGTCGCGCGCAACGCCAAGATCGGGCTCGCGGTCGGGGTCGCGTTCGCGGCTCTCGCCTACGTCTATCGGGTGTTCGCGCTCGCCGGCCCGACCGCCGACACCCGTGGCTCCCCGGTACTGTTCGCCCTCCTCGCCGTGACCCTCGCCCTCGCCGCCGCCGCGGTCGTCGCGGTCGGGCTGACGTTGGTGTCGGCCTACCGCCTCGCTCACGAGGGATGAGCATCCCGTTTGGTCGCTAGCTGCTGGGTACTCTGGCCGAACAACGTGTTTACTGGTCCGAGATCACCATATCCTCGACCTCAACGTAGAGAGCGTAGTACGTTCGCTCCCGCTTGATGAACACAGTCATTCGTTCCTGCTTCCGTTGATGCTCGGAGACACGCCGAAGGAGACCATCGAAACTGGAGGATGGCTCACATGTTCCGATTCCACCGTTTTCGATGATGGCTCGACCGAGGGCCCGTTCACCTGACGGCAGTCTCGAGAATACGATAGGGTTGTACTCGTCAGCTATCCGAGGGAGAGTCCGTTCGACCCGAATGATGCTGTCGTGCATTCCACTGCAATCTGTCGACCGGGTCCAGTCAGTCGCTGCAGCCGAGTCGGATGTCGTGTTCGGTCTTCCGGAATTACCACGGACAGCACTCTGCACACACCCTGAAAGGAGTGTTGTAGCCCCTACGATAGTGGAGAGAAACGCACGCCGGTTCATATGCCTATACCGGAGCAATCTACCGACGAGGGCTTTCGTAGGATGACAGATATGGTGGTCTTTGCCATTGCTCTCGAATAAATTCACGCCCACTACTGTGCCGACGATGTCTCCCCACAGGCCTCACGAAGCCGCTCGGCTCCGGTTCGCGGTCCCTTCGCCAGCAGGACGTTCTCCGCCCGGAGTTCGGTGTTCGGCCCCGGCGAGACCACCCAGTCGTCGCGCTCGTCGGCCGTGCGCTCCCCGCCTGCTCGCCGGACCGCGATCACCCGCATCCCGGTCTCGGTCTTCACCATCGCCTCCCCGAGCGTCGTGCCGTCGAGGTCGCCCCCCGCCGCGATCCGCTCGCGGACGAGCACCTCGTCGGACTCGCTGACGGCCTCGGCGATCACCGGATGCGAGGCGATCCCGCGGAGGACACCCTCGCTGATCTCGAGGGCGGCGTCGGAGATCACTTCGGTGCTCCGGGCGAGGTGGACCAGCCCCCGCAGGGAGACCGGGTCCTCGACCCGGCCCGCCGCCCGGAGGGTCCAGGCCTCGAACCGCGACTGGAGCGCGTCGACTTCGGCTTCGAGGTTCAGGACCTCCTCGGCGAGGGCCTCGCTGTCGAACAGCACCGCGCCGTAGGCGAGGTCCACCGCGAGCTCGCTCATGTTCTTCATCAGCACCACCGAGTCCATCGCGCGTTCGAGGTCCGGGGTGTGGGG
>NZ_QZWE01000032.1:0-33129 GCF_003602035.1 Halococcus sp. IIIV-5B
ACTCACCGCCGCCCATACAGCCCGCGACCGTCGCTGCGGCCGCCGCACCGCCGGCGATCTTGAGGAAGGAACGTCTGTCCCGTTCGCTATCGTCTGGCATACGCCTATTGATGACAGGGGGCTAATAAGGATACCGGTAAATGTTGCGCCTCACCGAGGCCCGGTGTAGCGGTTCAGTCGTTGTGGAGGTGACACGCTGCGGGGTGAGCGCCCTCGCCGAGGGTCGGCCGCTCGCGTTCGCAGACGCTCTCGAAACGCTCACGGAGGAGCTCGCTCGCCCCCTCGAAATCGCCGTCGGCCACGCGCTCGAAGGACGCCTCGACGACCGACCGCGACTCGGCGTCGAGCCCGTCGGCGTGGTCGAACAGCTCGTCCCAGAGCGCCCGTGTCGGCACGCCACCGTCGGTCGCGACCTCCCCGCTCGCCGCCGCCTCCGCCCGAACGTCGGCCACCGATAGCGACTCGTCCGCGACGCGCTGGCGGTAGTCCATCACCTCGCGGTAGCTCTTCTGGGAGACGTCGAGGTCCTCGGGCGGGATCACGGAGGGACACCGGGTGTGGAACCGACAGCCCGAGGGCGGGGTGATGGGGCTCGGAACGTCGCCTTCGAGCACCGTCCGGTCGGTGTCGGTCGTCGGGTCGGGTTCGGGGATCGACGAGAGCAGCGCTCTGGTGTAGGGGTGTTTCGGGTCGTCGAACAGGTCCCGGGTTTCGGCCACCTCGACGACCTCGCCGAGGTACATCACGGCGATCCGGTCGCAGATGTGGCGCACGACGGACAGATCGTGGGCGATGAAGAGGAAGGTGAGGCCGAACTCCTCTTGAAGGTCCTCCAGCAGGTTCAGGATCTGGGCTTGTACGGAAACATCGAGCGCGCTCACCGGCTCGTCGCAGACGATGAACTCGGGGTCGACCGCGAGCGCGCGAGCGATCCCGACCCGCTGGCGCTGGCCGCCCGAGAGCTCGTGGGGATAGCGGTCGTACTGGCTGACGTCGAGCCCCACTGCCTCGATGAGCTCCTCGACGCGGTCGCGGCGGGCCTCGCGCTCCGAGCGGTCGTCGCCGGGGTCGGTCTCGGGAAGGTCGTGGATCGTGAGCGGCTCGGCGATCGTCGCGCCGACGTTCATCCGGGGGTCGAGGCTCGACAGCGGGTCCTGGAAGATCATCTGCATCTCGCGGCGTTTCTCCCGGAGGTCGTCGCCGTCGAGCCCCGCGAGGTCCTCGCCCGCGAACACCACTTTCCCGTCGGTGGGTTCGAGGAGTCTGAGAACGGTGCGCCCGGTCGTGGACTTCCCACAGCCGGATTCACCAACGAGACCGAGGGTCTCGCCCTCGTAGACGTCGAGGTCGACACCGTCGACCGCCCGCACGGGTTTGGTGTCGCGCGCGAGCCAGCTATCGAGGAGGCCGTCGGCCTGCGAGAAGTGTTTCTTCATCCCCTCGACCGAGACCAGCGGCTCGGCCGTCCGGTCGGGGGCGGCGGTTGGTCCGTCCGTCGCCGCTACCCCCTCGTCGGTGCCGTACTCGCTGGTGTCGAACTCCTGGAGGACGCACTTCGAACGGTGATTGACGTCCTCGGGGCCGTGCTGGAGGTACGGGATCGGGTCCTCGTGACACTCGGCGTGGGCCCACGGACAGCGCGGCGCGAACCGGCAGCCCTCGGGGAGGTCGATGAGGTCGGGGACGTTGCCCTCGATCGGGGTCAGCCGGTCGGCGTCCTCGCGCGGGATCGATTCGAGCAGGGTGTAGGTGTAGGGGTGCGAGGGGTTCGCGAAGATCTCCTCGACCGGTCCCTCCTCGACGATCTCGCCGGCGTACATCACCGCGACGCGGTCGCAGGTCTCGGCCACGACGCCGAGGTCGTGGGTGATGAAGAGGACGGACATCCCGAACTCGTCCTGGAGGTCGTTGATCAAATCGAGGATCTGGGCCTGGATCGTGACGTCGAGCGCGGTGGTGGGCTCGTCGGCGATCAGGAGCTGGGGGCGACACGCCAGCGCGATGGCGATCAGCACCCGCTGGCGCATCCCGCCCGAGAACTCGTGGGGGAACTCCTCGACCCGCGCGGCGGGTTCGGGGATCCCAACCGCCGAGAGCATCTCGATGGTGTCCTCGAGGACTCGGTCGTCGAGCCCCGACCCGACCCGCGGCATGACCTCCCGGACGGCGTTGAACCAGGAGTCCTTCCGGCGGCCGCCGTACTGGTGGAGGCGGAGGCTCTCGGCGACCTGCTCGCCCACCGGCACGGCGGGGTTGAGCGAGGTCATCGGATCCTGGAAGATCATGCTCATCTCGCCGCCGCGGACCCGGCGCATCGCGTCGTCGGGCGCGCGGGTGAGGTCGACGGTCCCAGTGCTAGGATCGGCGAAGTCGCCGCGATACTCCTCGGCGAACGTCCGTGCGAGGTCGGCGTCGTGGAACTCGACGCTACCGTCGACGACCCGGCCGGGAGAGTCGACGAGGCCCATCGTCGAGAGCGCCGTCACCGACTTCCCCGACCCGGACTCGCCAACGAGACCGACGGTTTCGCCCTTTTCGACCGTGAGGTCGAGCCCGTCGACGGCCTTCACCGTCCCCCGGTCGGTGGCGAACTGGGTCCGCAGACCGGAAAGCGAGAGGAGGTCTGTCACGCCGCCCCGTTCGAAACGGGTGTATATACGTCTGGCGCACCGTTGATGATCGGATCGGAACGTCGGTCGTCGAATTCGTTTCGGTTTTCCAGAATCCGGCGACGCTCGCTCGGCGGGTCGGCCGTGGGAACAACGTTTTCGCCCGTGGGTTGCACGTGGAGGACATGGCTGAGGAGAACCCCTTCGACCGCGTCGTGGAACCCTGGGAGGCAGTGATGGAGGACATGGCGGCCACCGCCACGGGCTACCGCGAGGCGGGATACTCGGTGCTCGAACTCCACCCCGGCGACGTCGCGGTCGAGAATGACGAACGCTACGGCCTCGACGTCCTCGTCCCCGGCGAGGAGTACGACGAACTCGAACGCGTCACCGCGGCGGCGACCTTCGATGCCTACGAGGTCTACCACGCGCGGGAGGCGGGGATGACGTTCCTCCTGTTGGTGCTCACCGACCCCGAGGCCGAGCAGGCGGTCTGCTGTCCGGCCTACTACGACGACCGGGACGCCGAGGCCCTCGAACGCCGGAGCCACGCGGAGGGCGCGATGCACACCCACGTCCGCCCGCTCGACGACGAGACGTGGGTGACGTTCACTCACGACGAGCCGGACCTGTTCTTTCCCGCGTGAGGGAGCGGGGGAAGGTCGCGGGGCGTCGGCCCCGTCGTCACTCCTCGGTGAGGTCGATGTCGTCGCCGCGGTCGGACTCGTGGAGGATGAACGGGCCGATGGCGCTGGTTCGCTTCGCGACGGTCGCGATCCGCAGGACGATCGACGTGAGGACGAAGAAGGGCACGACCGAGAGCGCCGCGGCCGCGCTCACGACCCAGATGATGGTGGCCACGCCGAACACGGATCCGGGAAACGAGGTGGGGGCCAGAAACAGCAGGGTCGCGGTCGCGACCGCCAGCGCGGGGAGCGCCGTGGCGAGAACCGCCCGAAGGAGGCGGATGAGTTCCCACTGGAAGTAAAGCGATTTGAAATGCTCGCGCGTCGGACCGAACAGGGTGAGAACGTCGAGCAGCGCCTCGAACGACGTCCGTTCGTCGTCGGTCAGCTCGTCGCGGTACTCCGTACGGAGCCACTGGGCTCCGTAGATCTTCCAGGAGTAGTTGTAGTCCATCGCGGCCCGCAGGAGGTCGAACTCGCCGAACTCGGTGTCGGTCAAGCGATCCCCGACCCCCTCGGCGTTCTCGACGAGGTCGTCGACGAACCGAGTGACCTGCTCGCGGAGTTCCTCGTTGTCGTTCGATTCGAGGGCGTCGTCGAGCGCCTCGGCGCGGTCCTTGCTCAGGTCGACGAGCCAGCCGAGGAACGTCGGCGGGTCGGGCGGACCGACCGCCCCGAGCGAGTCCCGGAGGTCGTGTCGGAACTCGACCGCGCCCGTCATGCGGTCGCGCTGTTTGTCGAGCGACCCGAACTCCTGGGAGAGCACCAACTGCCCGATGGTGACGACGAGCGTCACACCGGTGATGAGCGAGGCGATGAGCGCTTGGAAGGTGATCCCGACTTGGTTCGTGCTCCCCATGACGGTTCGAAAAGCCGACGGCGCGACCGCTCCGACGGCGACGAGGACGACGAACAGCCCGAGCGTCAGCCCGCTCGCGATCAGCCACCGGTCACCATTCATCAGGAGCCAGTATCGAAGCCGGCTCTCGTCCATCCGCTCGTGCATCGTCTCGCTCTGTGTCCCCGCGCCCATTCGTCACGAGAGGTGCCCAGGAGCGAAAAGCATGCAGTGCGGCGGAGGTGGACGGGCGAGGAAACCTACGCGCGCCGTCGCCGGCTCAGTCGCTCGCGTCGTCGCTCTCGCCCGGTTCGAACCGTTCGCCGCAGTGGGGACAGGTGAGGTCGTCGTGGCGGAGCGCCGCGCTCTGGGTCCGCACCTCGCGCATCGTCGAGGAGATCCGTTCCTCGGCGGCGAGTTCGTCGTCGAACGCCAGGTCGACGCCCTCGACTTCGAGCAGGAACTTCGCCACCTCGGTGGCCTCGTACATCACGTCGTCGAGGTCCTCGGCGGTGAAGAAATCACACATCGCGCCGTAGAGGAAGGTCGCCCCCGCCTTCCTGACCTTCCCCTCGAACGCCGATCGGGCCTGGTTGACGGCCTGTGGCGTGTAGGTGTCGGTCATGAACGGGACGAGCTCGGGGAGGTGCTTGCCGATCTTGGTCATCTCGACGCCGGTCTCGGTGCGGAAGTCGGCACAGAGCCGGGCGATCGCCCACTCGCGGGCGGTGATGTAGGTTCGGTCCCGCAGGAACTCGTTGGCGCGTTCGTAGCGCGCGCCGTCCATCTTCGAGAAGCGGTCGTACGTGCGGACGTCCTCGGGGACCGTCGTGTCGGGCGTCGGGTCCTCGCCGGTCTCGTCCGCCGAGGCGGGGTTCTGCGGAGCGTCGTCGGTCATCGTGGTGGGTTGCGGACGGGGGTGAAAAAGCGTTCGGGAGCCGCGAGCGCCACAACGGTTTTCCTCCGAGGCCGCCAGCATCCGGCATGAACGTGCTGCTCGGTATCGACGGAACGGACCGGGCGTTCGACGCGCTCGAACGGACCATCGCGCGGGTGCGCGAGACCGGCGACGACCTCACGGTGGCGGTGGTCGAGAGCGACGTCACGAACCCCGAGGCGGTCGAACGGCGGATCCGGACGATGCTCGACGACGTCGGCATCGACGCCGGGATCGAACAGGTCGAGGGCCACGCCGGCGGCGCGCTGGTCGAGCTCGCCGAGGCCGGCGGGTTCGACCGGCTGGTGCTCGACGGTGGCGAGCGCACCCCGACCGGGAAGATCCGGCTCGACCCCACCACCGAGTTCGTCCTCCTGAACGCCGAGACCTCGGTGACACTCGCCCGATGAGGGGCTACCCCGAGGACCACGCCCGGACGTTCGACCCGCCGCCCATCACGTTCACCGACGCCCACGGCCGCGAGATCCGGATCCAGGAGTACGACGACGAACGCGAGGCGCTGACCGCGATGTACGTCGCGTTCGACCCCGCCGACCGCGCCCAGGGCATCCCGCCGGCCGACGAGGCCGCCGTCGAGAACTGGCTCGAAGTGATCCTCGCGGGGAGCTACAACGTCATCGCCGTCCACGGCGAGGAGTGCGTCGGCCACGCGACCCTCGTGCCCGACGGCGAGGAGGCCTACGAACTCGCGATCTTCGTTCTCGACACCCACCAGCAGGCCGGGATCGGCTCACAGCTCCTCGAAGCCCTGCTCGGGAGCGCCCAGGCCGACGGTGCTGAGCACGTGTGGCTCACGGTCGAACGCTGGAATCAGGCGGCGATCGCGCTCTATCACAAGTTCGGCTTCGAGACCTGTGGCTCCGAGAGCTTCGAGATGGAGATGGCGCTTCGGTTGTGAGCCCTGAGAGCGCTTCGCCGTGTTACGAGCCTTCGGCTCTGCTCGTCTGACCGGCTCCCGAACTCGAGCGATTCGAGTACCACCGCAGAAGGACGCCGATACCAGCGAGAACTATCCCGAGGTCGGCGAGCGCCTGCACCGCGGCGGCGTACCCGAGCGCGGAACCGAGTCCGGAGAGCCGGATCGACTGCAGGACGAGCGCGAGGCCGACGAGACCGTGACCAGCGACGGCCAGACGAGGGTGGTCATTCCACCGGTCACGGGTTGTCCGAACGAGTTCGGATGCGAGACAACAGACTGCGACGACAGCGAGGGTGATCTCGAGGATGGTCCGGGGCGCATCGACGAAAACCACGATGCCGACCGCGCAGAGAGCGACTCCGGTGCGAAGAACGCTCGCTAGCTGCGTGCGTTCCCAGATCGGTGTTGCCATCGCGGTGGGAGGGAAACGCTACCGCCGGACATAAGATCGGGGGAACTGGCGGACTGTAGCTACCGATGGTCGGGATCGGGGGGTTCTTCGGTGACGCGACAGAGGGGAGAGCATGAACGACGAGCTCATCGACGACGAAACCCTCCCGCTCGCGCGGAAGTCCCTCCTGCCGGGCGCGGGCTTTTTCTATCCCGACTCGTTCGACGAGGAGCGCGCCGAGCGCGAGACCCGCGAGGCGCTCGACGGGGCCCAGCGGGTGGTCCTCGCCGACCCCGACGCGGACGGACTGGGTTGTGTCGCACTGCTCCGCGAGGCGTTCGGCGAGGTGACCCTGATCCCGACGGGCCCGCACGACCTCAGCAACACCATCGACCGGGTGGCCGACTACGTCGAGACGGGCGCGCAGGTGTTCGTCTGCGACCTCTCGGTCGACGATTTCTACTACATCTCCGGTCAGTTCGACCGCCTCACGACCCGAGCCGCCTCGGTCGAGTGGTTCGACCACCATCAGTGGGAAGCCGAGGATATGGAGAAAGTGCGCGACCACGGTGCGCGGCTCGTGGTCGGGGATAGCGAGGAGGTCTGTTCGACCGACGTGACCCTCGACTCGCTCGACCACGACTTCGACCCACGATACACGGAACTCGCGGCCGTCACCCGCGACCACGACCTCTGGCTCCGCGAGGACCCACGGAGTGACGACCTCGCCGACTACGCCCACTGGGCCGAACCCGAGGAGTACATCGAAACCGTGCGCGAACACGGCGCGGACCTCCCATCAGAAGTCGAGACCTTCCTCGCCGACCAGCGGATCGAGAAGGAGGCGCTGATCGAGCGGGCGGTCGAGCGCGCGGAGCTGAAGCAGGTCGGGCCGTGGACGGTCGGCGTGACCTACGGCCGGTGTTCGCAGAACGAGGTCTGTGAGGCGCTCCGGGAGGCGGGGGCCGACGCGGCGGTGGTCGTCAAACCCGCCGGGAGCGCGAGCATCCGGGGGACGGAGAACTTCGAGCGGTGTCACGAGGTCGCGGGGCAGGTCAACGGCGGCGGTCACCCGAAAGCTGCGGGCTGCAAACCCGACATCTACGACGACATGCTGGATTACGCCCACCACTGGAGTACTCAAGGCGCGGTGACGAAACGGGTGATCCTCGCGGCGTTCGAACGGTTGCCGGAGATGGACGACGAAGGCGAACTGGACGCGTAGAACGACGGGTCGCTATTCCTCGACGACCCACCGGTCGGAGTAGGCCGTCCCGCACTCACAGACCGCGTAGGCGTGGATCACGTCGCCCTCGGCGTAGATCTCGCCCACCTCCTCGTTCTGTTCTTCCGCGAACGCGAAGACGAACCGCGGGGCGTGCTCGCCGTCGTCACCGTCGCCCTCGGGACACTCACCCTCGAACGATTCGAGGTCGAGCGCGCCCTCGGCCTGCATCGCCGAGCTCGCGAGCGCCATCGGGTCGACGCCGGTCGCGCCCTCGAACGCGCTCCGGCCGCGTTCGGCTTCGAGCACGAGCACCACACCACGGGAGACCTGCTCGCCGTGCTGTGAGAGAGTTCCGAGGTCCGAGACGGCCGATTCGGCGAAGAAGACGAGGACCTCGTCGGGTTCGTCACCGGCGAGGAACGCGCGTTGTTCGGGGTTCATGTCGGCCGTAGTCGATACACGGAGAAAAGCCCGGGGGATTCAGCCGTCGAGGTCGCGCGCGATCGACGCGAGGCTCTCGTTCGGCGACTCGACAGCCTCGTAGACCGCGCGTTCACCCGGCTTTCGGATCCCGTAGAGAAAGCCCGATTCGACGATGTCGACGGCGACCCGGCGACCGTGGTCGAGGCCCACTGCGCGTCGCCAGGCTTCGAGTCGGTCCTCGCCGTCGTGCTCGCGCGCGAGACGGGCGTTGTCGTAGGCCCCTTTGACCTCGCGACCGCCGTCGTCGGTGGTCTCGATGGTCGCGTGACGAGTGACGTCGTCGATAACCAGTCGCACGCTCCCGGCGGGAAAACGGTCGTCGGCGGGGAGCGAGAGCCGTGATCGAGTCCGACCCCAGCGGTCGAGGGTCGCCTCGACCGTCTCGACCGAGGGGTGGTCGCTCGGGAGGCGTTCGGGCACTACTCGTCGGCGTCGTCGCCGCCCTCGCCGAAGAGGTCGTCGACCGACTGGTCGCCCCGCTCGGTGATGGTCGCGTTGATCTGGCGGGTCTCGTCGCCGACCTCGCGGCCCCGGACGGTGACGCGTTTTCGTTCGCCGTCGCTGGTGGGGTGAAAGCCCGTGCCACCCGAGAGGAGCACCGACGAGAGCGCCGAGCCCGCGACGTCCTCGCGCATCGGTCGGCCGGCGGTGTCGGATCCACCGGTTAGTTCGACGGTGTAGCCGTCGAGCCCGACCGCACCGCCATCGACCTCGTCGCCGATGGACCGCCCGATGAATCGGTTCGCGTCCTGTCCCTCGACCGCGCGCTGGTAGGCCGCCCCGTCCTCGGGGTCGGCGACGACGACCGTGAAATCAGCCATGCCGGAAGGAAGCCGGTCGCCCCTCAAAAGCGTATTGAAAGCCGGTCGACCCGGACGACGGTCGGAGGACCGAGAGGCGGACGACCAGTAGATTCATAGCGGCACCCGTTTCAAAAAAGCACATGGTACGACGAACGGCTCTCGTCCTCGTCGTCGTCGCGCTCGTCGCGCTCGCCGGCTGCAGCGGTCTCTCGAACAGCGGGGACTCGACCGCCGTGCCGACCGAGAACGGCTCCGAACCCGGACCGACGGCCACGGCCGTCGAGGCGACGGCGACCGGGACGTCGATGTCGACGGCAGCACCGACCACGGGCGCGTCGACCGCGACCGCCACGTCGAGCGAGACGACCGCCGGAGCGGCGACGGCCACCGGAACGGGAACCACGGCCGCGACGGCCACGGCAACCGAAACGTCGACCGGCACCACGACACCGACCGGGACGCCGACGACAACGGCGACCGCCACACCGACCGAAACCGAGACCGCCACACCGACGGAGACCACCACGCCGACCGAGACGGCGACTGAAACCGCGACACCAACTGAGACACCGACCGAAACCGCCACGGCGACCGAGACGCCGACCGAAACCGAGACCGCAACATCGACGACCGAAGCCGCCGTCGGGCCGGAGCCGCCGCTCGACGCCAGGTCGATCGCCGACGCGCACGAGAGCGCGATGCAGTCGGCCGGGAGCTTCACGGTCAACGCGAGTTCGACGCTCCGCGACCCGACCGCGGACGGTCCCGAGACCGAGACGAGCGGTGCGCGCGTCGACCTCGATGCCGACACGGCCTATCAGGTCTCCCGACCGACCGACGAGGCTACTCGGTACACCTACGCCGAGGGCGCGACGGCCTACAAGCGGAACGTGCTCTCGGGTGACTCCCAGTACGAGACCGAGGAGCTCGGCAAACCGCTGGCGGGGAGCCTCACCGGGAGCAACCGGGTCTACGAGACCGTCCGCGCGGTCGACTACGAGCGCTCGGGCACCGTCACGCGCGACGGCACCCGGCTCGCGGTCTACGTCGCCAACGGCACCGACAGCGTCGACACCGCGGGCGCGCTCTACCGTGGCGAGGACGTCACGGCCTTCAGTTCGACGCTGGTGATGAACCCCGAGACAGGCGTGGTTCGAAGCCTCGAGACCACCCGGACGACCGACTACCTCAGCTCCGGCGAGCCCGTCACCATCGAGACCACCCGCCGGTTCTCGGGTGTCGGCTCGACCGACGTCGGTCAGCCGGGCTGGGTCGACGAGCTGAAGAACGACTGAGCGCGGGACCGACGGGCCGAAACCCGTCGGGCCGGTAGAGCCCACAATGGAACTCCGTTTCTGCGGCGGGGCACGCGAGGTCGGCCGGAGCGCGGTCCTCCTCGACGACTCGCTGCTCCTCGACTACGGCATGAAGTCCGGGACCCCACCCGGGTTTCCCGTCGGCAACGTCGACCCGGACGCGGTCGTGGTCTCGCACGGCCACCTCGACCACGTCGGCACCGTCCCCGCACTCCTCTCGGGCGACGCCAGACCCCCAGTTCACTGGACGCCGCCGACGCGCGACCTCGGACTCCTGCTCGCGCGCGACACCCTGAAGCTCCGCGGCGGCACCCCGCAGTGTCCGTTCACCGAGACCGACGTGGCCCGGCTCACCCAGGTCTCGGAACTCCACGACTACCGCGAACGGTTCGACGCCGCGGGCCACGACGTCACCCTCTTCGACGCGGGCCACATCCCGGGCAGCGCCCACGTCCTCGTCGAGCGCGACGGGACCCGGATCCTCTACACGGGCGACTTCCACACCGCCGACCAGCGGATCGTCGGCGGGTCGACGGCACGGCCCGAAGCCGACGTCGTGGTGTGCGAGTCGACCTACTCCGATGTCGAGCACGAGGCGCGCGCGACGGTCGAGGAGCGGTTCGTCGAAAGCCTCCGAACCACGCTCTGGGAGGGCGGCACCGTCGTGGTACCGGCGTTCGCCATCGGTCGCACCCAGGAGGTGATGGCGATCTGTGCCCGTCACGACATCGAGTGCTACGTCGACGGGATGGGGAAACGCGTCACCGAACTCCTCCGGCGTACGTCGGGCTTCGTTCGCGAGGACGCGCTCAAACGGGCGAACGCACACGCCCGGTTCGTCTCGAACCACGGCCAGCGCGAGCGGATCGCCGACCAGAACACGGTGATCATCACCACCAGCGGGATGCTCTCGGGCGGGCCGGCGATGACCTACATCCCGCTCATCCGGGGGAACCCGGTGAACAAGGTCGCCTTCGTGGGCTATCAAGTCGCCGGCACACCGGGTCGGGAGCTGCTCGACACCGGGCGCGCCGAGATCGACGGCCGGGTGATGCCCGTGAGCGCCCAGGTCGAACGCTACGACCTCTCGGCCCACGCCGACCACGACGGGCTCAGAGCCTTCCTCGACTCCTATCACGAGTCACGGATCCTCGTCAATCACGGAGATAGATGTGCGGCGTTCGCCGCCGAGCTCCGAGAGGACGGGTTCGAGGCGAGCGCACCGGAACGCGGTGACGTCGTCGAGGTGTGAGGTCGAGGCTCGGAACCGCCGACAAGCTTAGGACGGTGGCTCCACGATGAACGATCGTGTGGGATAATGGACTTCGAATACCGGGCTAGCGTAGACGCACCGGCGACCGACGTCTTCTCGTTCGTCGCCGACCCCCGAAACGACCGTCAGTGGAAGGACCGGGTCGTATCCGTGGACGGGTTCGACGGCGGGATGGCGGTCGGAGCCCGGTGGACGCGCGTGGTCCGAGCGCCCGGCGGGCGGTCCGAGAACGTCGAGGAGTGCACCAGATACGAGGCACCGACGACGTTCGGCTATCGGACGGTCGCCGGACGAACACCGGTCGAGGTCACGTACACGCTGGCGACGTGCGATTGCGAGACCGCGATCGTCTACACGGGGAGCATGGCGTTTCGCGGGGCGATGCGGGTGGTCGCGCCGTTCGTTCACCCACGCATCGAACGCGGGATCGAATCGAGCGTGGATCGGTTGGTCGAACGGTTCGACACCACCGCCGACCGAACCGACGCGGGGGTGGCGAGCGAACCGGCGGTGTGAGTTCGGACGGCGAACCGAGTCAGACCGTCCGCGCGGGTGCGATGTCGTACTCGACACCGGTCAACTCCTCTGAGACCTGCCAGAGCCGGCGGGCGGTCTCCTCGTCGTACGACCGGTCGCTCGACGCCTGCTCCTCGGGGTGGCCACGCATGTTCTGCAAGCCACCGGGGCCGACGTACTCGCCGCCGGCGATGTCGGGCTCGGTCGCGGCGTAGAGCAGCGGGAGCGCTCCAGTGGCGGCGTCCTGGGCGACCAGCGCGTTCGCGACTTGCATCCCCCACAGCCGGAGGCGCGAACCGGACTGCTCGGGGCCGCGCCGCTGGAGGTCGGTCGCGGCGTAGCCGGGGTGACAGACCACGCTGGTGACGTCGTCGATGCCCGCCTCGCGGAGGCGACGGTGGAGCTCGTAGCCGAACAGGACGTTCGCGAGTTTGCTCTGCCCGTAGGCGGCCCACTCGTCGTAGGAATCCTCGCCCTGGAGGTCCTCGAAGTCGATCTCGCCGTTCTCGTGGAGCCCGCTGCTCTGGGTGACGACGCGCGTCTCGCCCTCGGTCTCGCGGAGGTGGCCCAGCAGCGCGGCCGTGAGCGCGAAGTGACCCAGATGGTTCACCCCGAACTGCGTCTCGAAGCCGTCGATCGTCTCGCTCCGGGGGATCGCCATCACGCCGGCGTTGTTGCAGAGCACGTGGAGTTCGTCGTGGGTGTCCGCGAACGCCGCGGCGAACGCCCCCACCGACGAGAGGTCCGCCAGGTCGAGTTCGATCACCGTGAGGCGGGTGTCGGGTGCTTCCTCGCGGATCCGTTCGCCCGCCTCGGTGCCCCGCTCCACGCTCCGACACGCGAGCACGACGTCGGCCCCGTGGAGCGCGAACTCGCGGGCGGCCTCGTAGCCGAGCCCGCTGTTCGCCCCCGTGACGACGACCGTCTTCCCGCTCAGATCCCCCATCTCGTCCGCAGTCCAGTCGCTGGCGGTCATGGGCGAGATTCGGGGTGGAAGACGGAAAGCGGTTGGCGTTCGATTCGATGACGAGGACCGAACCCGAAACCGTACGAGGAAGAGCGGATCGGTTTCCGACCCGCGTCAGAGTTTTCGGATCCTCTTGCCGCTAAACGGGAGTCAGGGTAGGGCTTACGGGTGGACGCGCGTTTATACAGGAAGCTACCGTACGATGTTTCGATGAAAGGAATCACTGCCGAGAGGGTACGACGGTTGCGGAGCCGCGTTCCGGGCGGCGTGCGGAGGACGAGCCGGTGAGCGACGCGAAAGCCGACGAGGAGTCCTCCTCGAACTACCTCGACGACATCGAGGACGGGGCGGGCTGTACCGAGATCTGGGAGCACCTCTCGAACCGGCGGGAAGCCGAGAGCGACGACGAAGACGAGGACGACTGACCGGGTGGTCCGGGACTGCGGGGGCGGGGTGTTTTTGGTCGTTGCGACCGCCGATCACCTATGAGCCCGGACGAGCCGACCACCGACCGCGAGTCACCGATCGGCGAGCCGGTCGTCCGGGGAGACCCGAGCTTCGCTGGCGAGCGCGCCGAGGAGGCCGTCCAGTTCGACCCCGACGACCCGGAGAGCCTCGCGACCGCCGCCGAGGTGGTCGAGGCGTTCGCCGACGACACCGTCGAGAGCGCCGACAGCGTCTACATGCTCCGTGGGGCGGCGGCGTGCGCGGCGCTCGTTCGCGGGGAGGGCTCTTACAAGGCGGCCGCCGCCCGCACCGGCGACGCCGTCACCGTCTCGTTCATCCGGAAGTGGGCCCGCGTACACGACCTGCCGCGGTCGATCCGCCAGTACGTCGCCGCCGGCGAGATCGCGCCCACGGCGGCCAAACACATCGCGCGGGTCTCCGACCACGCACGCTTCCAGCTCGCGTGGGCGGTGCTCGACAGCGACCTCACCGTTCGCGAGGTCCGCGCGGTCGCGAGCGCGATCAACGCCGGCACCTCGCCCGCCGAGGCCCTCGCTTCCCACGACGTGACGCTCGGCGAGATACGACTCCGACTCCCGGTCGAGACCTACACCGAACTCAGACGTCGTGCCGCCCTCCGGCGGGTCGACCCCGCCGACGTGGTGGCCGACGCCCTCGAAAGCCCCGACGACGCCGCCGGCGAGCGGTACTGATTTACGCACGACACTCAAGGTCCAAAACGAGGGCTGGTAGCTCAGTTAGGCAGAGCGTCTGGCTTTTAACCAGACGGTCGGGGGTTCGAATCCCTCCCAGCCCGCTATTCCGCTGAACGATAGTGAGGCGCGAATAGCGAACGCTGGAGGGTTCGAAGAACACGACGAGCGGAGCCGCGGCTCGGGAACGATCGAGGAATCGAAAGACCCAGTCGTCAGCCCCGGACTGGCAGATACGCCATTGCGAGGACGAGGATGGCGGCGAACAGGCTGATGATGACGACGCCCCAGAGTCCGAGCATGCGGTCGTTGAAGTGGTCGAGGGCTTCCTGCTCGGCCTGATAGCCCGAGACGTTCTGTGAGAGCACGACGCTGTCGTTCTGGGGGAACTGGGCGACGTAGGTCGTCCCGCCGAGGGTGACGTTCTCCCCGGCGGCGAGCTCCTGTGAGCGCGTCAGGCTCGCCCGCCAGGCGAGCGTCACGCCGCTACTGTTGATGGACTCGACCCGCGAGGAGTTGTTCTGATAGGGGAATCGGTCGCCGACGGAGACGTTTCGGGTCGTCGGTTCCGGGAGGTAGGCGTCGAGCGTCTGGGTCGTTCCGTTGCGGTACCGGACGTACTCCGTGTCGTTCGCACCGCTCAGCGTGGTGTCCGCGACCGCCGGGTCGGCCCGCAGACGGGCGGCGGTGTCGAACTCCTGGCGGAGGGTGAACGACGAGACGTTCGCGGCCGAGGCGTTCCCACCCGAGGCGTTTCCACCCGAAGCGTTGCCCGCCGACGCGTTGGGGATGACGACGCGGAACTCGGTGCCGGGGGTGCTCGAGGCCGCGCTCGTTCCCTCTCCGCCCGTCGTGGCGCTCGTCGACGGTCCGCTCGTGCTGGTGCCGGTCGTTCCGGCACCGCTCGTGGTGCCGGTCGACGCCGTTCCAGCGCCTCCGCTGGAGCCGTTCGGTGCCGGTCGGTACATCCCGTTCTGGAAGGCGAGCGAGGTGTTGTTCGAGAACGAGGTCGTGAACCGTGCCGAGTCGTTGGTCGAGGAGACGTTGCCGCTCCCGTCCGCGACGTTGACCGTCCACTGCGTGCCGCCGGCAGGGATGGGATCGCCCTGTGAGTAGCTCTCGCCCTCGACCGAGACCGACGGTTTCTCCGCGACCGTCGTCAGGGAGTACGCCGCGATCGCGACCACCACGAAGAAAACGACGTAGATCGCCGCAGCCCGTCGTTGCATACACCCCAAGATAGGTCCCTCCGGTATAATCGTTGCTTTTCATGAGGATCTATCCGGGGCGACCGCCGTACCACCGCCCGGCGGTCTCGATGTGGTCGTCACTACTGGATAGAAGAACGGGTCGCTGTAGTTACGGTAGGAGTATGCGTGCGAGATGGGTTCGAAAGGAAGCCAAGGGCCGGATTTGAACCGGCGATGGGCGGCTCTGCAGGCCGCTGCGTTAGGCCGGACTCTGCCACCTTGGCACGGTTGGCACTACTCGTGGTGCCTGTATAATGGTAGCGATCACCGCCGAGCGTTTCCACTCCGCGGTGGTGAATGATGGTTCGATGCACGCGAGGCGTGCACCGAGATATGAATGGGAGGCGGCGAACCACCAGTTGCGAGCCGTTGTAACGGAGCGGTCTCGGGTTCCACCGGGACGGACCCTGCGTGTACTACCGATTGCGCTCCTGGGCTCGTACTTGGCCCCTCTTGCGAGGCAATTTTCCCAGAGGCTCGCGCACTCCAGTACTCGTTGGAACGCTGGCGGGCTTATCTGCCGTGTTCGGGATGGGTACGGGAGTCGCCCCGCCGCTGTGGCCGCCTTAATGCCGATCCGTGGACTCGAACCACGTGAAGCCGACGATCGGTGGCCGATGCGTTCGGGCTGTGATGTGTGTAATACGTGCGATCCAGTTTGCGCCTGGACCCGTCCAGCCGGACGGATTCCAATGCGATATGACTAGTGTGGCTTGGTCTGTTAGTGCTCGCGGGCTAAACGCCTCGTTGCCTCGGCGCGTACACCCCGAGTCTATCGAACTCGTCTTCTACGAGTGACCTCGGTGGGACCTCTTTTCCGGGTGGGTTTCGAGCTTAGATGCGTTCAGCTCTTACCCCATGTCGCGTGGCTGCCCGGCACGTGCCCTCTCGGACAACCGGTACACCAGTGGCGACCAATCGTAGTTCCTCTCGTACTATACGATCGTTCCCGTCAGGTACCATAACACCCCCAATAGATAGCAGCCGACCTGTCTCACGACGGTCTAAACCCAGCTCACGACCTCCTTTAATAGGCGAACAACCTCACCCTTGCCCGCTGCTGCACGGGCAGGATGGAGGGAACCGACATCGAGGTAGCAAGCCACCGGGTCGATATGTGCTCTTGCCGGTGACGACTCTGTTATCCCTAAGGTAGCTTTTCTGTCGTAAATGGCCCGCATCAAGCAGGCTCATCCGTTCGTTAGACCACGCTTTCGCGTCAGCGTTCCCGTGTTAGAGAGAACACTGTCAGACCATCTTTTGCTCTTACGCTCTTTTCCGGGTCTCCGACCCGGATGAGATGATCTTCGGGCGGGCTCGATATCTTTTCAAGCCCGTACCGCCCCAGTCAAACTGCCCAGCTACCGGTGTCCTCCTCCCGGAGTAAGGGTCACAGTCACTAGTGGGTAGTATTTCAGTGATGTCTCGGCGGCCCGCTGGCGCGGGTGCCTGCGTAACGACTCCTACCTATCCTGCACACTAGCGACCGTGTCCCAGCGACAGCTTGCAGTAAAGCTCTATAGGGTCTTCGCTTCCCCTTGGGGGTCTCCAGACTCCGCACTGGAACGTACAGTTCACCGGGCCCAACGTTGGGACAGTGACGCTCTCATTCATCCATTCATGCAAGCCGCTACTGAAGCGGCAAGGTACTACGCTACCTTAAGAGGGTCATAGTTACCCCCGCCGTTAACGGGTCCTTCGTCCTCTTGTACGAGGTGTTCAGATACCCGCACTGGGCAGGATTCAGTGACCGTACGAGTCCTTGCGGATTTGCGGTCACCTATGTTGTTATTAGACAGTTGGAGCGTCCGAGTCGCTGCGACCTGCTCCATTCCGGAGCAGGCATCCCTTATTGCGAACGTACGGGACTAATTTGCCGAATTCCCTAACGTCGGTTGTCCCCGACAGGCCTTGGCTTTCGCCGCCACGGACACCTGTGTCGGATCTGGGTACGGTCAGCGTGCGCCTTTTCACGGGCTCTGGGTTGGATCGAGTTTCCCTATCTCAACGTTCGCCCGCTTCGTGCCATTACGGCTTCCACGAGTTTCGATGATTCGACCGGGCGAGTGCCCGGCTCGATCGACCCCAAAGCGTCGGCATGATTGCACGCAGGCACTGGAATATTAACCAGTTTCCCGGTTCGTCCCACTCGAATTGCGGTGGGACTAAGGACCGGCTAACCCTCGGTTGACGAACATTGCCGAGGAACCCTTGTCCGTTTGGCCGTCGGGATTCTTACCCGACTACCGCTGCTACTGTGGCCAGGATTATCGTCACTGCTCGGTCCATACGAGTTCTCACCCGTACTTCCACCCGAACAGAGCGCCGACCTACGGAATCACACGTATGTGTGTCGTCAGGTCTCGGTGGTGGACTTGAGCCCCGATCATTTTCGGCGCTCCAAACCTCGGCCGGTAAGCTGTTACGCTATTCTTAGCGGGTAGCTGCTTCTAAGCTCACCTCCCGGCTGTCTATGGCTCGGAACCACCTTCGATCGCACTTAGTCCACACTTGGGGACCTCAACCAAACTCTGGGTTGTCTCCCTCACGGTGCACAGGCTTACCCCGCACACCGGACTCCCTGCGTCTACGGCGTTCGTAGGTTCGGAGTTCGACAGGAGGGCTGACTCCTCTCGGAGTCAGACCCTCCAATCGGTCGCTCTACCCCACGAACTACCTCAGCAGAGGTCATGCTTCGACATGTTTCGGTCGGAACCAGCTGTTGCCGGACTCGATGGGCCTTTCACCCCTACACGGCGGTCACGGGAGGGTATTGTAGGACACCATCCCTAGCAGGCCTCCACGCGGCTTTCGCCACGCTTCACCTTGCCGACGCGTAGATCGTCCGGATTCGGGTCGTGTCCGCTCGACTCCCCGCGCTTGAACACGGCGGCCCTCGCATCAAAGATGCTGCGGCCATGTCGGTTTCCCTGTGCCTTCCCCGATACTCGGGTTAGACTCGTCAAGCAGACACACTCCCTGGCTCGTTTTTCAAAACGCACGACGGAACATCGGCTCGCAACGAATCCTACTGCGGGGTCGCCCCCGGGTCGTTGTTCGTTGCGCCTTGTATGCCCCGTCGCTCGATCGCCAACTGAGTTCAAGCCCTATTGCACCTCCCTTCTTGGGGTGCTTTTCAGCGTTCGCTCACGCTACTTGTTCACTATCGGTCTCGAGTTGTGTTTAGTCTTAGCCGTCGATGCCGGCTATCTTCACGAGGGATATCCAACCCCCGATACTCTGGAGCTGACGCACACCGTACTGATCCGTACTACGGGGTTTTCACCCTGTTTCACGCTCCATTCCAGGAGACTTCGTACAGACGATCCGGTGATGAGAGTCAGTCCGAACACCACATTGCTCGTAGGAGCTTCGGTTTGGACTGTGTCGTGTTCACTCGCGGTTAGTAACGACATCCCGTTCGGTTTCTCTTCCTGCCGGTACTGAGATGTTTCAGTTCCCGGCGTTCCCCATTGCGCGAAGCAATTGTTGTAGGGATTCCCATTCGGAAATCTCAGGTTCTAAGCCTCCGTGCGGCTCCCCTGAGCTTATCGCAGCTTGGCACGTCCTTCATCGGCACTCGAGCCGAGCTATCCACCAGTTGGCATAGTAGCCACGGTCTTCAATCAGAATCCATGAACCCGCTGAACGGGTCCAGTGGACGCCTGGATCGCACGTACACACGGTCTCATCCACACGCCTGAGTGTTGGCAGGCGTGTCTCAACCCTTCCCACCCACGCTTGCACGGGGTGGTGCATCGGTTCGGTCGGATTCAAGCATATCCCCGAGACCCACTTAAGGGACTCGGTTCGCTTCAACCCGACATATGGACCCACTGGGATTCGAACCCAGGGCATCCTCCTTGCAAAGGAGGCACTCTCCCACTGAGCTATGGGCCCGCCTTCCTCGTTCGCGTCCGCCGTCCGGCGGAACACGACAACGGAAGGCTGTCGCGTTTTGTTCGGTAACCCTTGGTAGTTCATCGGTGCCCGGTCGGCACCGTGGGTCGCTGACTGCGAACGCGAGTGGGCCGGGCCGTCAGCCCGGTCCCGTTCGTTAGGAGGTGATCCAGCCGCAGATTCCCCTACGGCTACCTTGTTACGACTTAATCCCCCTTGCGAAGCCCAGATTCGACCGACGTTGCGTCGGCCTCATCCCGACCTCACTCGGGTGATTTGACGGGCGGTGTGTGCAAGGAGCAGGGACGTATTCACCGCGCTCTTCTGAAACGCGATTACTACCGAATCCAGCTTCATGCGGATGAGTTTCAATCCGCAATCCGAACTACGACCAGGGTTAGGAGATTAGCGTCCCCTCTCGGGGTAGCGTCCCACTGTCCTGGCCATTGTAGCCCGCGTGTCGCCCGGCACATTCGGGGCATACTGACCTACCGTTGCCCGTTCCTTCCTCCGTCTTAGCGACGGCAGTCTCCATAATGTACCCAGCCACCACAAGGGTGCTGCTGGCAATTATGGACGCGGGTCTCGCTCGTTGCCTGACTTAACAGGACGCCTCACGGTACGAGCTGACGGCGGCCATGCACCTCCTCTCAACGGCTCAGGTAAGCTCATCAAACTGACCGTCACTGCACGTTGTCGGTGCCGGTGAGATGTCCGGCGTTGAGTCCAATTAAACCGCAGGCTCCTCCGGTTGTAGTGCTCCCCCGCCAATTCCTTTAAGTTTCATCCTTGCGGACGTACTTCCCAGGCGGCTCGCTTCTCGGCTTCCCTACGGCGCAACGCAGGCTCGTAGCCTGCGTCACACCTAGCGAGCATCGTTTACGGCTAGGACTACCCGGGTATCTAATCCGGTTCGAGACCCTAGCTTTCGTCCCTCACTGTCGGGTCCGTTCTCCAGAGGCGCTTTCGCAACCGGTGGTCCGTCCAGGATTACGGGATTTCACTCCTACCCCGGACGTACCCCTCTGGTCTCCCGGCCCCAAGCCGACTGGTTTCCGCCGGACGCCCACCCGTTAAGCGGGTGGATTTCCCGACGGACCTGTTCGGCCAGCTACGGACGCTTTAGGCCCAATAAAATTGGCTATCACTCGGGCTGCCGGTATTACCGCGGCGGCTGGCACCGGTCTTGCCCAGCCCTTATTCTGTGACCACCTTACGGTCACGAAAAGCGAGGACTGTATGCCCTCGCACTCGGGATCCCCTTATCGCACTGTCGTGCAGTGTAAAGGTTTCGCGGCTGCTGCGCCCCGTAGGGCCCGGAATCTTGTCTCAGATTCCGTCTCCGGGCTCTTGCTCTCACAACCCGTACTGATTATTGGCACGGTGGGCCGTTACCCCACCGTCTACCTAATCAGCCGCAGTCACGTCCTCCGGCGGCGGACCGTTTCCAGCTTTCCGTCGTTCCAACGTGAAAGCAGTATCCGAGATTGACCTCAGTTTCCCGAGGGTATCTCAGTCCAGAGGGTAGTTTGACCACGTGTTACTGAGCTATACGCCACGAGTATGAACTCGTACGACTAGCATGCCTGAATCGGATCCCGATAGCAATAGCCTCCGGCAGGATCAACCGGAATGTTCCCGAGCACAAGGCTCGGGGGGTATAGGCGGGAACACAAGGGTGTGTTCACCTATCGGGTTCGCATTCAGCGACACCACGGACCGAACCGGGTGTCACCGAACTACCAAGGGCTACCATCAGATCCCGTCTTGACGGCGGACCGCAGGGGCGGAATCCTCATCTCCTTCGGACTTCCTCGTACATCCCTCGAAGGGATAAACCCTCCGAAGCGGATGTCATCCAGAGCGAGTCGAGCTCGCCCTCGGAAGTCCGCTGCAAAGACCGGCGTTGCCGGCCTCGGTTTCGCTTGCTTCGGATTCCATCGTACATCGCTCGAAGGGATAAACCCTCCGAAGCGATGTCGTCGAAGGCGAGCCGAACTCGCCTCCGGAATCCATCCCGAGGGCCGAATTGAACGGCCCTCGACTTCGCTTGCTTTCTGCATTCCATCCGAGTGCCCTGTACCACTTAAGGGCGTCGGATTCCTGCTTCGTCGGTCGTTTCCAACCGACCTTCGCATTTCACTCCAAATCGCGACTAACTCATAAGGTCGTCGGATTAGACGCCGTGTGCGGCCCGTTGGCTTGCTTCGCGAAGTCGCCTCACATGGACGATCCTTCATCGAAGACCGGTCGAAATGTTGCCGGTACCAAAACGGACTACCTTCGAGATGGTCGGTGGCCGTGGTCGTCGAGGAACTCGGAGGAATATCGCGCGGCTGGAGGCCGGCCGGTCATCCCACGCGTGCGCGTTGGGTCTGGTCGGGTGTCTGGCCGCGCAGCCGTGGCTCCTCACGCAGCGGCAAAGTAAGTGGGGATTCGGCGGGCTACAGTTCCTCTAGGTGTTCGATGCCCTGCTTCGAGACGTTCGCCTCGGTGATCGTCGAGGGCATCCAGTCCGGCTTGTCGTCGGGGGCGTCCTCGCGCCACGCCCACCCCTCGTAGATGTGGACCTTGTGGGTCCCCTTCTCGCGAAGCCGGAGGTCCTCTCGGGTCGCGTTCGACTCGCCGTCGGCCGGTTCGAGCCGTCGAGCGGCCTTCAGCGCAGCCTGCCGCGGGGTGCGCCCCGAGAAGACGCTGGTCTCGCCGTTCGCGTCGCGCAGTGCGAAGTTACGCTTACCATCCGTATCACGTGCCATGGTTTCACCACTCCATGCCAACCCAACACAGGCCGGAGTATAAACATATCCCTCATATCGGGTGACGGAAGCCGGGAGATGGTACTCGGTGGGCCGGGACCCGGCGGGCCGACGAACGGACCGTAAGGTTAAGAGTATCCAATCGCGAAGTCCCGAGTTAGACGCCGCGATGGTACGGAAAAAGAAGCTCAGTCCGAGCGGGGCAAAAGACAACGAGGGCGAGTACCACAACGTACACGTCAACCTCCACGAAGACGAACTCTCCGTTGCGGGGATGGCGATCGGCGACGAGGTGTTCGTTCGCGTTCGCGAGGACAAGATCATCATCCAGAAGGCCGACCAGGACGAGGTCGAACACGACTTCTGAGGGTTCGACGTGACCGTCGGACCACCGAACCGCATGACAGGCTACGACGCGCTGAAACCGCTGTTGTTCCGTCTCCCGGCCGAATCGGTCCACGGGGTCGCGAAGACGCTTCTCGGACGCCTCCAGCACACCCCAGTCGAGCGCGCGCTCGATGCACACTACGGGGTCGAGGACGACCGCCTCCGAACGACCGCGTTCGGGCTCGACTTCCCGACCCCCGTCGGGATGGCGGCCGGCTTCGACAAGAACGCCGAGATCCCGCGGGCGCTGGCCGCGTTCGGCTTCGGCCACGTCGAGGTCGGTGGCGTCACCGCCGAAGCGCAGAACGGCAACCCGCGCCCGCGGCTGTTCCGGCTGCCGGACGACCGCGCGCTCGTCAACCGGATGGGGTTCAACAACCACGGGGCCGACCGGATCGGTGACCGCCTCGCGCACGCACGCGTGGACGTTCCAGTTGGTGTCAACATCGGGAAGTCGAAGGCGACCCCGCTCGACGACGCGGCCGCCGATTACGTCTACACCTACGAGCGCTGTTCGACGGGCGATTACTTCGTGGTCAACGTATCGAGCCCCAACACGCCGGGGCTCCGTGACCTCCAGAACCGCGCACACCTCGAACGGATCCTCGGAGCCCTCCGCGAGGCGGGCGCGAGCCCGCTGCTCGTCAAGCTCTCGCCCGACCTCACCGACGACGCCGTCGCCGAGGCCGTCGCCGTGGCCGAAGACGAGGGACTCGACGGGGTCATCGCGACGAACACCACCACCGAACGACCTCCCTCGCTTCGAGGAACGCACCGGGACGAGGAAGGGGGCCTATCGGGGAAGCCGTTGGACGCGCGCGCGACGCGTGCGGTCCGGTTCGTCGCCGAGCGCACCGACCTCCCCGTCGTCGGCGTCGGTGGCGTGTCGAGCGCGGCGGGTGCCTACCGGAAGATCCGGGCGGGCGCGTCGCTGGTACAGCTCTACACGGGGTTCGTCTATGAAGGACCGGCCATCGCGCGCGACATCAACCGGGGACTCCTCGAGATGCTCGACCGCGACGGGTTCGACTCCGTCGCGGACGCGGTCGGTGCGGACCTCGATTAGTTATCGAAGCGCGTCGGCCCGGAACTCGAAGCCCACCACGGGAACTTCGAGGCCGTGTTCGACGAGGACTTCGGGGTGGAGTTCCCCGACGATCCCTGCCTGTTCGCCGTCGAGCACCACGTTCGCGACGCGCCCCTCGACGAACGAGGGATGCTCGGTCGCGGGCGTTTCGAGGTCGACGTCGAACGCGCGTGCGAGCGACGACAGTCGGCCCTTCACGTCCTCGAACGAGGCGTCGGTCCGGGCGAGGACGGCGGCGACGTGGCGCTCCTCGGCGAGGTTGGTCTCTTCCTCGTGGTCGACGTGGGCGGCGAGGCCGACCTCGGCGAGGTCCTGGGGGTAGCGCCGGTGGGTGTTGTTTTCGAGCACCATCAGTAGCGAGGGCAACGCCCAGGTCCGGACGACCTCGTAGTCGCGGCTGTAGGGTTCGGTGATCCGGGCGGGGTCGGCCGCGCCGAGGGCGTCGTCCGTCGGGTCGAGGGTCATCCGGTCGAAGTTCTCGGTCTCGCCGATGAGGTGGAAGTTCAGCAGGTCCTCGAAGCCGAGCCCGGTGAGGGTCTCGCGGACCGCGCGTTCGTGGCGCGAACGCTCGTGGCGGCCCCCGACGGTGGAGACGTCGGGATACTCCGGTTCGAGGTCGTTGAAGCCGTAGGCCCGGCCGATGTCGTCGATCACGTCGACGGGGTGGAGCACGTCCGTCCGGTAGGGCGGTATCGAGACGGTGTAGACCGCGTCGTCGGTGGGGTCGGGCTCGGCGTCGAGACCTGACCGTTCGAGGAAGTCCACCACTTCGCGTTCGTCGAGCGCGACCCCGAGCGCGCGCTCGATCCGGTCGTGCGGCACGGTCTGTTCGGTCACCTCGAAGTCGGGTCGGTCGAGGTCGCCGTCGGGGTACGCGACGGTCACGCGTTCGACCGTCGCGCCGCGGGCGTCGAGCGCGTAGCAGATGATGGCGCACATCCGGTCGATGGTCCACTGGTCCGTGCCAGTGAGTTCGACGAGGAGGTCGCGGCTCCCGGTGTCGACCTCCGTCCGTCGGCCGTTGATGACGGGCGGGAACGAGAACAGCCCGAGGTCGTCGTAGATCGCGGGATAGCGGTCGTACTCCGTGAGGAGGTCGGCGTAGGTCTCGCCGGTCGGGTGGTCGGTGAGGATCTCCCCGGGCGTGCGTTCGGCGTCGTCGTCGAGCGCGACGAAACTATCCCCATCGGGGTCGACCCCGCGATAGGTGATCGAGTTCTTGTCGCCCTCGATCCGGGCCTGGCCCTTGACCATCGTGAGGTCGTGGATCCCGATGGCCCCCTTCGCGCGCCCGCGACCCATCGTGGCGTGGAGCTTCTCCTGGAGCTGGATCAGCGAGTCGAGGCCCGCCTCGTCGAGGTCGACTCCACGAACGACTGCGCCCGTGACGTAGGGCCGTTCGTCGGGCACCGATTCCTCGACCTCGATGGTCCAGTCGGGCGCGTTCGTGTTCGGGACGTACACCCCTCTGTCGTCGCCGTACTGGTAGCGAAGCGAGCGCGCGACGCCCTCGACCGAGAGTCTGTCGAGCCGATCCGCCTCGAATTCGAGCTGGAACAGCCCGTCCTCGGTCTCGCCCTCGAACTCGAGGCCGAGCTCGAAGAGGTCCGCGAGGAGTTCGTCGTCGTCCGTCTCGTGGCCCGTGAACCGCCGGAGTTCGTCGGGGTCGACGTCGACGACGGGCATCAGTAGACCACCTCCGCGTTCCGGAGGAAGTCGAGGTCGACGAGCGTGCCGTGGACGTCACGAATGTCCTCGAAGCCGTGGGTGAGCATCAGGAGGCGTTCGAGCGCGAGCCCCCACGCCATCACGTCGCAGTCGACACCCAGCGGGTCGAGCATCTCGGGTCTGAAGAGCCCGGAGTTACCGATCTCGACGAGTTCCCCAGTCGTGGGATGCTCGCCGAAGAGCTCGAAGCTCGGCTCGGTGTAGGGATTGTAGGTCGGTTTGAACTGGAGGTCCGTGATCCCGAACTGCTCGTAGAACTCGGTGAAGGTGCCCATCAGGTCACGTACTGAAAGATCCTCGGCCATCACCCAGCCCTCGATCTGGAAGAACTCGAGGAGGTGGGTCGCATCGAGGGTGTCGTTGCGGTAGACCTTCTCGACGCTGAAGAACCGCTGTGGCGGTTCCAGTTCACCGGCGGCGAGTCCCGAGAGGTAGCGGGCCGACAGGGAGGTGGTGTGCCCGCGCAGTGTGAGGCCGCGTGCGACGTCCTCGGCCCACGGCGAGTGATAGCCCTCGCCGTCGTCGACGCCCTCCAGGTGGGCGCGCTTGACCCCTTCGACCAAGTCGTCGGGAAGGTCGTCGATCTCCGGCGGATCCGCGAGGGTGAACTGGTCCCAGTGGGTCCTCGCGGGGTGGTCCTGGGGCATGAACAGCGCGTCGTTGATCCAGAACTCCGCGTCGGCGTGCGGGCCGTCCATCTCCTCGAAGCCCATCCCGACGAGGACGTCCTTCACCCGTTCGGCGGTTTGCCGGAGCGGGTGGATTCGGCCGCCGTCGACCTGCTCGGCGTCGGCCGCGACGTTGTACTCGGCGAACTCGACCTCGCGCCACTCGCCGGTGGTGAGGAGGTCGGGGGTGATCTGACCGACGGTGTCGGCGGTCTCGACGCCCTCCATCAGGGCCGTCACGCCGTCGTCGGTGAGTCGGACCTCGCGAACGACGGTCTCCTCGCGCACGACGAGGTCCCGGCTCGCGAGGCGGTCGAGGAGCCCGTCGTCGGATACCGATTCACCGTCGGCGAGCGAGACGAGCGCCGCGTGTTCGGGGTCGTCGTCGGGGTCGGCCTCGGGGTCGGTGCTGACGGTTCCCGATTCGATCTCGCCGTAGCCCTTCCGGGCGAAGTTCGAGAGCGCGATGTCGACCGCCGGGCCGTCGAGGTCGGCCGCGCCGATGACGGGACCCATCTCGGCGTCGCCGTCCATCCCGTCGGCGGCCTCGTAGAGCCGGGTCTCTGGGAGTCCGGAATCCGCGTACTCGCGGCCCTCCTCGGTGAGGGTCGCCGTCGTCCGGCTGTGTTCGACGACGTCGAGGAGGCCCTCGTCTTCGAGCGCGAAGGCCGCGCCGGTGGCGGTCGTGGGGTTGGTGCCTGTCTCGGTCGCGATCTCGTCGATCGGTCGTGCCTCGGTCGCGCTCGCGGCTTCGAGCACCGCGAGCTGTGCTTCGGGGAGTCTCATGTGGGGTCTACTGGGAGTCGTTCAACTAACGGTTCCGACTCGGGTGTGAGGGTTTCGGCCGCCGCGGCGTCCACGCTCGTCAGAAGCGAACGAAAAAGTGAGAGCCGAACGCGGGGCTGGTCGGTCGTCGAACGGTGTGTCGCCCATGGCGGGGTTCGGCTGCCATGTGCTCCCGTGGCCCGGTCGTCGATAAAACTCTTCTGGCGCGGCGCGCGTCGAATGGGTTCTCAGCTACCCACACGAGACCGGGCGACCGGGGCCGAGCTGTGGATGTTTCCGGATGAGGTGGAGCCCACGCTCTCGTGCGTCCGCACAGTCGAGCGGGCCCCGATACTCACAGACGCCGAGCCACTTCCCCGCGTCGAGGAACGGCGCGTACGCGTCGACCTCGTCGTACTCGTAGGCCTCTTCGGCGAGACAGCCGTCGAAGACGGGTTCGAGCGCTGCGACCTGTCCGGCGTCGTTCTTGAGGACCGCGGCGAGGCCGTGGTCGTGGGCGATCCGCGCGAGCAGCCGGTTGTACGCGAGTTGGTCCGCCGCGGAGACCGAGACCCCGGTGTTCGGGTTGGCGTAGACGTCGACGTTGTCCCACTCGATGGCGTCGAAGCCCTTCGCGCGTGCGAGCCGCGCGCGCTCGCGTATGATCGGTTCGAGAACGTCGTGGCGGGTCACGTCGAGCCAGCGCTCGCCCGGCCAGCCGTCGAGCCCGGTCCCCAGCACCGCGTCCGGGAAGTCGTCCGCGTCGGGCCGCCACCGCTCGTACGACCCACCCGAGAAGTACGCCACGAGGTAGCGTCCGTCGGCGGCGAGCGAATCGAGGATCGGGCGCGGCGTCTCGAACCCGTCGAGGTCGTAGAGCGCGACGTCGTAGCCGGTTTCGATGGGTCCGGAGAGCTGCCACTGCCAGTCGGCGGTAGCTGGGGGCGGTGTCCAACCACCGTCGACGGATCCGGTCGAGGCGGTATCTGACCCGTCGGTCGCCCGACGAGCGAGCGTGTAGCCGACCCCTGCTGCGCCGGAGAGCGCGAGCGCGCCGAGGACGGCGCGTCGTGACGTCGACGAGCGGGTACTCGTGGTGGGATGGGGAACCATCGACTCTCGACCGGGGGTCGGTGACGAGGCGAGATAAACGCGTACGCATCGACGCACAAGAACTAACGATAACGAGCCCGAGAGGACATACAACAAATGTCGAAACGCCGTGCCCAAGAGCTGGCCGACGAGGCCGAGATCGAGAACCAGCACGCGGAGGTGACCTGCGCGGAACCGATGGACCGCGACCGCATCGACGAGATCGAGACCGTGCTCGACGACGACCGCGAGACCCTCGTCGAGCGGCTCGACATCGAGTCGCCGCCCGGACCGATAACCGAGGACGCCGACGGGTGGGACGAGGCGATCGACGCGCTCCGCGAGTCGGGCGCGAAGTCGGTGGCGACGGCGATGCGCTCGCGCGTCGACACCCTCCGCGAGCGTGCCGAACGTTCGTTTCCCTCGTTGCTCCGGCTGGGCTTCCGGCCCGAGCGGCCCTTCGAGTTCGTGCCGGGCCAGTTCGCCCGGATCAGTTACGAGGAGGAGGAACCCCGGGTCTACTCCATCGCGAGTTCGCCGAACGCCGAGGACATGGAGCTCTGCATCCGACGGGTGCCCGGCGGCCACCTCACCCCCGACCTCTGTGACCGCACCAAGGAGGGTGACGACCTCTTCCTACGTGGCCCCTACGGCGACGAGTTCATGCTCCAGGACCCGACCGACCGGGATCTGGTGTTCGTCGCCACGGGGACCGGCGCGGCCCCGTTCAAGAGCATGATCGACTACACCTTCGAGGAGGGCCTCGACGAGTACGACGGGACCGAACGCGACGTCTGGCTGTTCGTGGGCTCGTCGTGGAAGGACGACCTGCCCTACCGCGAGGCGTTCCTGGAGCTCGCCGACGAGCACGACAACTTCCACCCCGTGATGACCTGCAGCCGGGAGAAACACCTCTCGAACTGGGAGGGCGAGACCGAGTACGTCCAGCACACCCTCCTGAAGTACGTCGACCCCGAGAAGGCCGAGACGGACTCGCTCCCGCCCGAGACCGAGGAGTTCGTCGGCAGCGACCCGGCCAACGAGGTCGACGCGCGGATCGACCCCGGCAACAGCGAGGTCTACGTCTGCGGCATCGGCGCGATGTGCGAGAGCGTCCGAAACGTCGTCGAACCCCTCGGGATCTCGGACCTCTACTACGAAGAGGAGAGCTACGGATAGACGAACGACTCGATTCCGACAGCAGTGCGGTGTGTGGTGAGGCAAACGAGTGTGGTGAGGCGGATGCGGTGAGGTGCGGGGGCGCGCGATGAATCCGGCCGCAGGCCGGAGAACGTGCGGGGGATGAGCGGAGTGAGCGCAGCGAACGGAGCGAATCGGCTGGGGAGGCTCGTGGCTGTCGCGGGGCGGGCGGTTTGCGGTTCTCGTTTGCGTCGGGATTACTACGGTAAATCGAGTATCGAAACTCGGTCGGAAACGGGGAGGTCGTACTAACGGAGAGGTCGCACTATCACGTCGCGCGCGGGCTGTCGAGGTCGATGTCGAGATCCGCCAAGACCTCCTCGGCTTCGGCGCGTTTCTCCTGGTGCTCTTCGAGGAACTCGCGCATCAACGCCGCAGCCTGCTCCTTACAACCACCACAGAGTCGCTCGCCGCCGGTACACTCCTCGTAGACCTTCGTCGCGAACTCGTCGTCGTCCGCGGCGAGGAGGTAGGCGTAGAGTTCGTAGACCGGACACTCGTCGGCCTGCCCGCCGAGTTCGCGCTGCTTTTCTGCCGTTTCTCGCCCACCAGTGGTCGCCGATTTCACTTTATCGTAGCCGTCCTCGGGGTCGTCGAGCAGGCTGATGTGGCTCGCCGGAATGGACGAGGACATTTTCCCACCCGTGAGGCCGGTCATGAAGCGGTGGTAGATCGAGGAGGGCGCGACGAAGCCGTAGCCACCGTTGTCGAGTTCGACCTCGCGCGCGAGTTCCTCGGCTTCCTCGCGTGAGAGGTCGAAGCTGTCGATGTGGCCCTCGTAGACCCGTTTCTCGCCCTCGACGGCCTCGACGAGCGCCGAAAAGGCGTCGTCGGTCGCGTTGCGGTCGAGGAATCTGGTTCGCGGGCGGAGCGGCTCCTTGCCGGCGGCACGGAGCTTCTCGACCGCGCTCTCGTGGATCGGGGAGCCGTCGGCGCGCTCGGCGAGCCAGTCGGCGGCCGCGACGCACCGGACGGGGTCGTCCTCGTCGGATGCGGAGAGCGCCTCGAAGGCCTCGGCGAGCAGCGCGCGTTCGGCGGGGTCGGCCTCGAAGCTCGCGTAGGCCTCCGTCACGCCGAAGTATCGCATCCGCGCCGCGAGGTCGCGCGAGAGCCGGACGTGCGGGTCCTGGTCGGGCCCGACGGGGATCACCGTGGGTTTCGGGCCGTCGAGCTGCGGGTAGAGGATGTCGGCCATCTGGGTGACGACCGACTGCATGTGTGAGACGTCGGTCTCGCCGCCGAAGCCGTAGATGCTCTCGAGTTCCGAGAAGTTGGTCTCGATACCGAGTTCGAACGCGAGGTCCTGGAGTGGACGATTGTCCGATTGCCGGTAGAGTTCGCCTTCCTCGGGGTCGAAACCGAGCGCGATCAGGCTCAGGAGGTAGTCCCGCGCGTGCTCGTCGATCTCCGCCCACGAGAGCCCGCGGGCGCTGTGGGCTTCGAGGTCGGCGATCAGTCCATAGGTGTCCGCGCCGCGCTCCTGGTGCCAGACGAGTTCGTCGAAGACGAGTTTGTGGCCGATGTGCGGGTCGCCGGTCGGCATGAACCCCGAGAGCGCCGCGGCGGGCTCGTCGTTCCGCAGGGCGTCGAGCACCCGTCCGTAGCCCCGATGACCGAAGATGACCCCGCGACGCATCAGGTAGTGCGGGGCGGGGACGCCGGGCAGCACGTCGTCGAAGGCCTCGATCCCGAACTCCTCGAAGAGGTTACGGTAGTCCTCGACCGTCGAGGAACCCCACGGGTCGAGCGTCGTTCCGTCGGCTCCTGTGGCGGTTCCTCCATCGGGCCGAGGCCGGTCCGGCGCTCGTGCGTCGTGGTCTGGGTCTGTCATGGGCGGATTCGCTCGACGGCGAGCCAGTCGATGGTATCGTTCGAGCCCGTCAGCGCAAAAACCGTTCGCTTGTGGACCCCACCCGCGAGCCGGGCGTCGAGCGAGAGTTCGCGCGGCCCGAACGCGTAGCCCGCCGGGAGCACCCGAACCAGGTTCTCGGAGTGCCCGAGGTTCTCGACCGTTTCCACAGTCGAGTACGTCCGGAAGTCCGCCCCGAACTTGAAACCCGTCTTGGGGACCAAGCCCTCCGAGCGGAGCGCCGCGTAGACCGCGAGCCGACGGTCGAACCGCTCGCCCTCGACCTCGCGCCCGCGTTCGACCACCGCGGTGGGATCGACATCGAGGTCGAGGATCCCTTCGCGAGCGAGATGGGCAGCTTCGACGAGCGAGAGCTGGAGCGGGCCGCCCTCGGCCCCCCGACCCGCGAGACGCTGGCCGAAGAAGCCGCGCTCGTAGAGGTCCTCCGGCGGATCCCAGAGCACGACCCGGTCGGCGAGGAGGTCGCCCGATGCGTGCGAGGGGTCGTAGTCGGTGCCGCCGTCGACCGTCGGACGGGTCGTTTCGAGGTAGGTGATCTCGCTCTCCTCGTCGACGACCGCGAGGACGACGTCACCGAGGTCGGCCGCCGGCACCGATTCGCGCTCGCCGGCCACCCGAACGCGATAGCGAACCTCGTCGTCCCAGGGTCCCTTCCCCTGCGGGTAGACCACGAGGTCGGCGGCCGGACTGGGATCCTCGACCCAGTCCTCGCGTGCGGGCGAGAGGTAGAACCCCCGTTCGCGGAAGTCCTTGTAGACCAGGAATCGGACCACGAGACGGTCGTCGGTGGCCAGGAACTCCCGAAAGCCCATCCCGTCGACCGCGTCGAGGTCGTCGCGGTAGAGGAGGTGGGCGGCCTCGACCGGTGCGAGCGCGACCCCGGACCCGGTGGGCCGGCCGTAGCCCCGTGAATCGTAGAACCGCTGGCGGGCGTCGCCGCCGGCGCGAACGACGTCGCCATCGAGCGTGGCGTCCATAGCCGAAACGGGCCGCGGGGCGACAAGTGGCCTGCGGTCGGGCGCGGCGGGAGGGGGATGGAATTCAGCCGGCGCGCTCACAGGTCGCGTCGAGACACCGCCGACCGGTGCCGGTCTCGAACGCCGGTAAGCCGCAATCACACTCGCCGTCGACGACACCCGTCGGAAACGCGAAGGCGGTCTCGCAGTCGGGGTAGCTCTCACACCCGGCGAGGAGGGTACCGTTTCGAATGATCCGGAGACTGCCGTCACAGTCCGGGCAGTCCCAGGCTCGGTCGAACGCGTCCGTGATCAGCGCGTCGAGCGACTGGCATTCACGGTCGATACAGAGCGTGAACGCCCGGCCACGCTCGACGCGCATCGTCGGCAGACCGCACGAGGAGCAGCCCTCGTCGAGGATCTCGGCACCCGCGGGCAGCCCGTAGCGTGCCGCACAGCCGAGACACGTCACGACACCGTTCGCACGGGTGAGCACGTCGTCGCAGTCGGGACAGGTTCCCACGGGCGTGCCGGCGCGGGAGGCGGGATACCGCCCGAGGCCGTACTCCGCGTTCGCGGTGACGTCGAGCCGCGAGTCGTCGTCAACGGCGGTGAGCGAGAATTCCCCATCAGCGGTTCCGTCGTAGACCAGGCTCTCGGGGCGCGTGAGCCACGCGACGGGCTGGTAGCCGTCGCAGTCGTGGACCAACACGGTGTTGTCGGGTTTGAGGAGCACGACGACCTCGCCACGGAGGTCGCTTTCCCGGGATCCCGTCGTGGTGACGGTGCAGTCGCCGGCGAAGACCCGGATAGCGTCGGGCATGACCCGACTGGTCCCGGTTTCGTACTTGAGGGTTCGGGCGCGAGCGGGAAGCGGTTCGGGTGCGGGACCGCTCGTCCGTCCCCGACTCGCCACTGGTGACATCCGGACGACCGACTCACTCGCCGAGGAGAGCGAGGTGTGGTGTCGTCTCGAAACGGAAGGGTTCGGTGAGTTGCTGTCGGGAACGAGCGCGCCGCGTCGGCTACCCTTGGTCGACGGTTCCGCCCACGCTCTGGAGGGGTTCGTCGGCGTGTGATTCCGGCCGGTAGCCGAGTCGCCCGCGGGTCACCACGAGGAGCACCAGCGCCACAACGGCGAAGCCGATCGTCTCCGGGAGGAACGGGTTCGGGATCCCCGAGAGGTCCAGGGTCGGGAACACGGCGAGCCAGAGCACCGAGATGAAGTTGTTCACGCTACAGTGCGCCAGCAGTGCAACGGGGAGGCTCTCGCCGCTCTTATTGAAGATCCAAGTGATGAAGAAATTGAACACGATGCAGAAG
>NZ_QZWE01000033.1:0-31874 GCF_003602035.1 Halococcus sp. IIIV-5B
CTCCGCCACCGCCCCGCGACCGCCACACGCCTCCCCAACCGACTGCGCTCCTCGTTCGCTCCCGTTGGTCGCTCTCTACGGTGCTCATCCCTCGCACAATGTCTGCGACCGGCCCTCACTATCGTTCGGACCGGTCGCAAGCGCGCGCCATAGTGGTTGGTCCTGACGTACGAGTGCCGCCCACGACTCGCGGCGGACCACTTTCGCCACGCCACACGAACCCTTATGCCCGAACGCGTACGAATTCCCGCTATTGTGGCGGCCGATTCGCAGCGCGCGTGGCGGTTCTTCCCCTACGAGTCGCCCTACGAGAACCAGCGCGCGGCCATCGAACGCATCCACGACGCCCTCGACGAGGAGCGCGACGTGCTCTTCGAGGGAGCCTGTGGGACGGGCAAGACCCTCTCAGCACTGGTCCCCGCGCTCGAGTTCGCCCGCGAGGAGGACAAGACGGTGGTCATCACGACGAGCGTCCACCAGCAGATGCGCCAGTTCGTCGCCGACGCGCGGGCGATCAACCAACACGAACCCCTCAAGGCCACCGTCTTCAAGGGCAAGGCCTCGATGTGCCACATCGGGGTCGACTACGAGGAGTGTCAGGTCCTCCGGGACACCACCAAGAACCTCGTCGAGGCCGAGAGCGAGAAGCGTGAGCTCGAAGCGGCCCAGGGCGACCTGCTCGACGCGAGCCAGGCGGGCGAAGCGGACGCCGCCGAGGCCCGGAGCGCGGTGATGGACGAACTCGACGCCGTCGAGGACGAACTCGACGATCTTCGAGACGGATCGATCTGCGAACACTACTACAACAACCTCACCGCCGACACCGAGGAGTTCTACGGGTGGCTCGCCGCGGACGTCCGCACCCCCGAGGAGGTCTACGACTACGCCGAACGCGAGGGGCTCTGTGGCTACGAACTCCTGAAGGACGGCATGGAGGCGATGGATCTCGTGGTCTGCAACTACCACCACATCCTCGACCCCAACATCCGCGAACAGTTCTTCCGCTGGCTCGGCCGCGATCCTGAAGACATTATTACTGTTTTCGACGAGGCCCACAACGTCGAGGGCGCGGCACGCGAACACGCGACACGAACCCTGACCGAGACCACGCTCGACTCCGCGCTCGCCGAGTGCGAGGACGCCGACGACCCGCGGACCGAGAAGGCCACGAACGTCGTGAGCGCGTTCCGCGGCGCGCTGCTCTCGACCTACGACGACAAACTGAGCTTCGGCGCGCGTGAGCGGGTCGGCGAGGACTGGGAGGACCTCGAAGTCGCGAACCCGGAGGGCCGGGACGACCTCACCCTGGCCTTCCTCGACGCCTACACCGGCCAGGGGATCGAGGGTGACGTGGAGGCGGCGCTCGCGCTCGGCGCGAGCCTCGACCGGGAGTACGATAGGAAGTACCGCGACGGCGAGACCCAGGTCAGGAAGGAGTGTCAGACCCTTCAGGTCGCTCGGTTCGTCGAGTCCTGGCTCGCCGACGGCACGGTCGGCGGTCGCCATCCCGTGGTCTCGGTACGCCGGGGCCCGGAGGGGGTCTACGGCCGCGCCGAGTCGTTCGCCTCCATCCCGCGCGAGGTCACCGAACCGCTGTTCGAGAGCCTCCACTCGACGATCCTGATGAGCGCGACCCTCCGCCCGTTCGAGGTCACCGGCGATGTACTCGGTCTCGACGACCCCGAGACGATGGCGTACGGACTCACCTTCCCCGAGGAGCGCCGTCGGACCTTCGCGGTCGACACGCCGGCGCTGTTCGCGCGCGACCGCGACGAGCACGAGGTCCAGGAGGCGGTGACGGACGCGCTCCGCGACGCGGTCCGGTTCACCCCCGGGAACACCCTCCTGTTCTTCCCGAGTTACTCCGAGGCCGAACGGTATCACGACCGACTCGCGCTCTCGCTGTCGGCCACGAGCTACCTCGACGAGGCCGGGAAATCCGTCGAGAACATTCGAGATTCGTTCGTCGACGACGACGACGGCGTGCTCTTCACCTCGCTCTGGGGCACCCTCACCGAAGGCGTGAGCTTCGATGGCGACGACGCTCACACGGTGGTCGTGGTCGGAGTTCCCTATCCACACCTCGACGACCGCCTCCGAGCCGTCGAGGACGCCTACGACGCCGCCTTCGACGCGGGCTGGGAGTACGCCGTCGAGATCCCGACCATCCGAAAGACCCGTCAGGCGCTCGGGCGGGTGCTCCGCTCGCCCGAAGAGATCGGGGTCCGGGCACTCCTCGACGCGCGGTACACCGGCCGCGCAAGCCGTGAGATGGGCAAGTACGCCGTCCGCGAGAGCTTTCCGGACGAGGAGCGTGCGGAGATCATCGACATCGACCCCGAGAAGCTCAAGTTCGCGATGCTCAACTTTTACACCGATTTCGACGCCTACGACGGCGCACCGCCGACGCCATAACCAGCCCGTGACCGTGGCTCAGAGCAGCGGCGTCGCACCGGCGACGACCGCCGCGATGCCGGCCACGACGAGGGCGACACCGACGGCGAGGCTTCGCCGGTAGCCCGAGCCGAACTGGTCAACGAGGGCCTCCTCGGCGTGGTCGGAGACGATGAACGGCTCCTCGTCGTCAGCGGTGAGGACGACGTCCTCAGGGTGGAGCGGGTGGGTCGCGCCCGCGTCCGCCTCGGCGTGACCGAGCAGGTAGACCTCCTCGCCGGGAGCGAGCGCGCGTTCGGCGTAGCGGCGGTCGCCGTGGGCGTTGCCGATGTCGACGAGGTTGGTGATCGACCCCGATTGCCCCGAGACGCCGCGCTCGCCCGCGACGAACGACCGGATGTGCTCGGGCGGTTCGGATTCGGCCCCCACCTCCTCGACGACGGGAAATTCCTCGAACTCGCAGGTCACGTTGTCGACCGCGACGCCGTCGTTGGCGACGGTGCTGTCGAGCGAGAGCAGGGACTCGCTTTCGCCCGAAACGCGGTCGGTGAGTGAAACCTCGACCGCGCCGGTGCCGTCGTCGACGCGGAAGGGCTCCGAGTAGACGCCCGAGGCGAGGGTCCGCCAGTTGCTGGTGTCGCCCCGCTCGTTCCACTCCTCGACCTCCCACGCCGCGAGCACCGCGTCCGCCCGCCCGACCGGGGAGGTGAACGCGCCTCCGTCGGTAACGACCTCGCCCTTGACTTCGACACGGCCCTCCTCGTCGATCCCCCGAACCTCGGTGGTCCCCGTTTCGGCGACGAGCCGCCGCTGCTTGCGATTCAGCCAGCCCGTGTACGCGAACACGAGCCCGACGATGCCGACGAAAAGACCGATACCCACGAGCGTCAGGTCGACCATGTGCTCAGAGGTCACTGCAGAATCGTATTAATTTATCGAAGGATCGCCTCGCACGGTATCGGCGCTCGCACGGAGGTGAAGGTTTTTGCCGCCGCCGGTCGACTCGTGGCTATGCACGGTTCGCTCCCGGGACGGCTCGGCGCACGTTCCGACGGTGACGAGAACGGTCGGGACGAGGGTCGACGGCGCTGATGCGGCCGGAGGACGAGCGCTACTTCGAACGGCTCGAATCCGGGCTCGACGAGGCGCTCGCGGTCGCCGAGACCGCGCGCGAGACGGGCGGCGACCCCACTCCCGAGGTCGAGATCCCGGTCGCGAAGGACATGGCCGACCGGGTGGAGAACATCCTCGGCATCGAGGGCGTGGCCGACCGGGTGCGTGAGCTCGAAGGGCAGATGAGTCGGGAGGAGGCCGCACTCGAACTCGCCGAGGACTTCGCCGAGGGCCGGGTCGGGGACTACGAGACGCAGGCGGGAACCATCGAGGGCGCGGTCCGGACCGCGGTCGCGCTCCTCACCGAAGGCGTGGTCGCCGCACCCATCGAGGGCATCGACCGCGTGGAGCTGGCCGACAACCCCGACGGAACCCAGTTCGTGCGGGTGTTCTACGCCGGCCCGATCCGGTCGGCGGGCGGGACGGCACAGGCGCTCTCGGTGCTCGTGGCCGACTACACCCGGGCGCTGCTCGGGCTCGGTGCCTACGAGGCCCGCGAGGAGGAGGTCGAGCGTTACGCCGAGGAGATCGACCTCTACGACTCTGAGACGGGGCTCCAGTACTCCCCGAAGGACAAGGAGACGAAGTTCATCGCCGAGCACTGCCCCGTGATGCTCGACGGCGAGGCGACGGGGCAAGAAGAGGTCTCGGGCTTTCGGGACCTCGAACGGGTCGGCACCAACAACCCCCGCGGCGGGATGTGTCTCGTGCTCGCGGAGGGGATCGCCCAGAAGGCCCCGAAGATCGAACGCTACACCGCCGAACTCGACGAGGTCGACTGGCCGTGGCTCGACGACCTCATCGCGGGCACCATCGGGAAGAGCGACAACGAGACCGACGAGGAAGCCGACGAACCGAGCGAATCGGAGGAAGACGACGGGGTGGACGACGCGGAACCGGGAGACGAAGCCGACGACGGGCCCGATGGTCCCCTGCGACCCGAACCCGCGACCAAGTACCTCCGGGACCTGATCGCCGGCCGACCGGTGTTCGGCCACCCGAGTCGGCCCGGCGGGTTCCGGCTCCGGTACGGCCGCTCGCGGAACAACGGGTTCGCGACCGCCGGGGTCCACCCCGCGACGATGCACCTCGTGGACGACTTCCTCGCGACGGGCACCCAGCTGAAGACCGAGCGACCGGGGAAGGCCGCCGGGGTCGTTCCGGTGGACTCGATCGAGGGCCCGACCGTCAGGCTGGCGAACGGCGAGGTCCGCCGGATCGACGACCCCGAGGAGGCCCTCGAATGCCGGAACGGCGTCGAGGCGATCCTCGACCTCGGGGAGTACCTCGTGAACTACGGCGAGTTCGTCGAGAACAACCACCCGCTTGCGCCGGCGTCGTACACCTTCGAGTGGTGGATCCAGGAGTTCGAGGCGACCGAGGCGGACGTCAGAGCGCTCCGGGATTCACCACGTGTCGACCTCGAAGCGCCCTCGCCGAGCGAGGCCATCGAGTGGGCAATCGAGTACGACACCCCGCTCCATCCCCGGTACACCTACTGCTGGCACGATATCTCGGTCGAGGCGTTCGAGGACCTCGCCGAGGCGGTCGTCGCGGGCGAGTACGTCGAGGGGAGGCTGGCGCTCGAACCGCTCCCCGAGGTCCGGAAGACGCTCGAAGACCTGCTGGTCCCCCACTCCCAGGCCGGCGACGCGCTTCGGATCCCGAACTCCGCGGCGCTGGCACGGTCGTTGGGTATCGACGAGGGGCTCGAACGCACCTGGGAGTCGCTCTCGGCGGCGGCCCGCGAGTGGCCGAACGCCATGAAGGCCGCCCGCGAGGTCGCGCCCTTTTCGCTCCGCGAGCGCGCGCCGACCCGGATCGGTGGACGGATGGGGCGGCCGGAGAAGTCCGAGAAACGCGAGCTCTCGCCCGCGGTCCACACCCTCTTTCCCATCGGCGAGGCCGGCGGCAGCCAGCGCGACGTGAGCGAGGCGGCCGACCACGTCCACGAGGGTTCTCGTGGAGCCGTCCCCGTCCAGGTCGGTCGCCGCGAGTGCGTCGACTGTGGCACCCGAACCTACGAGACCCGGTGTCCCGACTGCGGGAGCCTCACCGAGCCGCGATACGAGTGTCCCGACTGCGAGATCGAGGTCGAACCCGACGAGTCCGGTCGGGCGGAGTGCCCGCGCTGTGAGGGCGAGGCGACGCCGACGGAGTGGCGGGTCGTCGACATCCGAGAGGAGTACGAGAGCGCCCTCCGCGAGGTCGGCGAGCGCGAGAACGCCTTCGACATCCTGAAGGGGGTCAAGGGGCTGACCTCGGAACTCAAAACGCCCGAGCCGATGGAGAAGGGTGTTCTCCGGGCGAAACACGGCGTCTCGGCGTTCAAGGACGGGACCATCCGCTACGACATGACGGATCTGCCCGTCACGAGCGTCAAACCCGACGAACTCGACGTCTCGGTCGAGCAGTTCCGCGAACTCGGCTACCACGAGGACATGCAGGGCGACCCGCTCCGCCACGACGACCAGTTGGTGGAGTTGCGGGTTCAGGACGTGGTGCTCTCGGACGGCGCGGCCGAACACCTCCTCAAGACCGCCGACTTCGTCGACGACCTCCTGACCCAGTACTACGGTCTCGACCCGTTCTACGAGTTCGACGACCGCGACGATCTGGTCGGTGAGTTGGTCTTCGGGATGGCCCCACACACCTCGGCGGCGGTGGTGGGGCGTGTGATCGGCTTCACGAGCGCCGCTGTGGGTTATGCTCATCCGTATTTCCATGCATCAAAGCGCCGTAATTGCGACGGGGACGAGGACTGTGTCATGCTGTTGATGGACGGGCTGCTCAACTTCTCGAAGGCCTACCTCCCCGACAAGCGCGGCGGGCGGATGGACGCCCCGCTGGTGATGTCCTCGCGGATCGACCCCGCCGAGATCGACGACGAGGCGCACAACATGGACATCGTGGATTCCTACCCGAAGGAGTTCTACGAGGCGACCCTGGAGATGGCCGATCCTGGTGCCGTCGACATCGAGATCGCCGAGGCGAACGTCGGGACCGACGAGGAGTACACGGGCTTTCGCCACACCACCGAGACCTCGAACCTCGCACTCGGGCCGGCGCTCTCGGCCTACAAAACGCTGGGCTCGATGACCGACAAGATGGACGCCCAGCTCGAACTCGCCCGGAAGCTCCGAGCGGTCGATGAGACCGACGTCGCCGAGCGCATCATCGAGTACCACTTCCTGCCCGACCTCATCGGCAACCTCCGTGCCTTCTCGCGCCAGAAGACGCGGTGTCTCGACTGCGGGACGAAGTACCGCCGGATGCCGCTCTCGGGCGAGTGTCGGGAGTGCGGCGGCCGGGTCAACCTCACCGTCCACGAGGGCTCGGTGAAGAAGTACATCGGGACCGCGACCCGGGTCGCCGAGGAGTACGGCTGTCGAGACTACACCAAACAGCGCCTCGAAGTCCTAGAGATGACCCTCGAGAGCGTGTTCGAGAACGACAAGAACAAACAGAGCGGTATTGCGGATTTCATGTGAGTGAGTCGCTGCAGTAGTATTCCCAGCGGACGCACCGATTCCGTCACGGAGTCGTACCCAAAATCCGGGTGAGGGTGGCCGACGTGTTCAGTCGTCGGCCAATCGGTCGAGGATCGGTCGTTGTTCCTCGATCACCTCCTCGGCCAATTTCACGAAGTCGCTCCGATCGTCGGCTTCCTGTTTGCTCATGGGTGGTAGTGGTGATGGTTCATCTTAGCCGTTCCGGGAGTTCAGATACATCCATCTCTCCGGTTTCGAGCCAGTTCGCCACCGTCTCGGTGTCGAAGTAGCCGATACTCCGGATGATGCCCTCGACCAGCTCTCCGTCTTGCTCGAACGATGGAGAGCAATCGTTTTCCCGAAGATATGTGGTCGTTACGGCCCACGAAGTCCGTTTGTTGGCGTCCTCGAAGACGTGAGCGCTCTGTATGCCGAACAGGAGTGCCGCCGCACGGTGATACACGTCGTCGTACTCGCGGGCGGGGTCGAGTGCCTTCTCTCGAAGCGTTCGCGTCGGCGTCCGGCTCCGGAGACCCTCGTATTTCAGGTCGTAGATGCGTTCGATACGGCTGTGAACGTCGATAATATCGCGTGCGGTGGGTAAATCGCTGTTTTCCATACGGTTCGATCACTTCGATCCGGGCGCGAACCTCACGCCCCCAAACCGGGAATCCATCGGTTCTTCGGGGCGCACGAACGCGACGGGGCTCACCGAGCCCGCCCCTGGGACCGACACACCGGACAGCCGAGTTCGCGCGTCGGCACGAACATCGTCCCGCAGGTGAGACACTGGGCCGTCAGCCGCTGTCGTCGCCGGAGTTCCCGGACTTCGCGTTGCAGCTCCTCGACTTCCGCTCTGGGTTCTTCGACGTCCATTCTCACGACCCGTATCGGCGACGGTCACGGCCACTCATTTCGAACGGTGGATAACTCGGTTGGGGGATAATGTGCTTTGTGGCTAAACGGCTCGCAGCGACGGTCACGAAGTGCAGTCCCGGAGCGAACGTTATGCTCTCGGCGGTCCTATAGGGTGTGGGAGGATATCATGGAAGACGCACAGTATCGGCTGTCCAGCGGGCGGGAGCTCGGGTTCGACCAGACGGTCTACGACGACCGGGGAGAGCAACTGGGGACCATCAGGGGGTTCGACGAGAGCGGGTTCTACGTGCGAGCCGCGGGGGAGCTCGCGACCGAGGTCGAGACCAGCGGGTCGCACGGGGCGGGCGAGATGGACCTGATGTGGCGGTGCTGGGCCTGCGGCGAGCTCGGCCGGATCGATTCCCTCCCGGAGGCGTGTCCGTCGTGCGGCGCGCCGAAGGAAGACCTCTATTACTGGACCGAGGATTAGTCCTCGAATGGACGTGGTCGTCTTCGGCGCGGGGAGCCTCGGCAGCCTCGTCGGCGGGTTGTGCGCGCGCGAACACGACGTGACCCTCGTCGGGCGGGACCCGCACGTCGCGGCGGTCCGCGGGTCGGGGTTGACCGTCACCGGCGCGGTGGAGTTGGCCGTCGAACCCGACGCCCGGACGACGGTCCCCGACCGCGCCGACCTCGCGCTGGTGACCGTCAAATCGTTCGATACCCCGACCGCCGCGCGTACGCTCACCGACTGCGACCCCACAGTGGTCTGTTCGCTCCAGAACGGCCTCGGCAACGAAGAACGCCTCGCCCGCACCCACGACACCGTCCTCGCGGGGACGTGTACCTACGGCGCACGGCTCGACGAACCCGGTCGGGTCGCGTGTACGGGCGTCGGCGAGGTCGTCGTCGGCGACCCCGACGGCGGCCCCTCGACCGCCGCCGAACGCGTCGGGAGCGCGCTCCGTACCGCGGGCATCGACGCACAGGTCTCGACTCGCATGGCCCGCCGTCGATGGGAGAAGCTCGCGGTCAACGCCGGGATCAACCCCGTCACCGCGCTCGCCGGGGTATCGAACGGCGCGCTCGCCGACGGTCCGTTACACGAAATCGCGACCGCTGCCGCGCGCGAGACCGCTCGCGTCGCCCGCGAGAACGACGTCGATCTCGGCGACCGTGACGCGGTCGCGGCGCTCGAATCGGTCGTGGAGACGACCGCCGAGAACCACTCCTCGATGCTCCAAGACGTTCGAACGAACAACCGAACCGAGGTCGACGCGATCAACGGCGCGGTCGTGGCGCGTGCGGACGAGCCAGCACCGGTGAACCGGACGCTCGCCGGGCTGGTTCGCGGCCGAACCGATTAGTCCCCGTCGTTCCGCCCGCGAAGGAAGCGTGCGGCACCCAGTACGAGCCCCGAGACCGCCGCGAGCGCGCCGAAGCCGGGGCCCGAACCCTGCGTGGTGCCCGCCTCACCGGACGAACCGTTCGAACCACCCGATCCGTTCGAACCGCTCGCCGCGGAGCCGGTGGCCGACCCGGCAACCGTCGAGTCGTTCGCTGCCGTGCCGGCGGTCGCGTTGGCACCGGTCGTCACGTTCGCGGTTCCGTTCGCCGTGGCGTTCCCGGTGGTCGCGTTCCCTGTAGTTGCGTTCCCCGCCGTCCCGTTCCCCGCAGTCGCGTTGCCGGTCGTCGCGGCGTTCGACGGGTCACGGGCGATCCGGTAGACGGTCCCCGTCCCCTCGCCGGGGTCGTGGTCGGTCGTGGTGAGCACGTAGAGCTCGCCGTCGTTGTCCCGGCCGATCGCGAGCACGAAGTTCCCGATCCGGCCCTCGTCGCCGTTCGCGATCGTGACCTCCTCGGTCGACCACTTCTTCCCCTTCCTCGTCGCGGCGAACAGCGACCCGCTCGGCTCCTCGATGTCGATGTTCTTCCGGAAGTCGCCGAAAACGTATTTGTCGGTAAGCGCCGGTATGCGGTCGTCGGTGTAGACGTAGCCGCCGATGACCGACGCCCCGACCCCCCGACCCTTGTAGGCGTGTGGGTACTCGATGATCGGGTCGACGAGCGGCTCGCCGCCACGGACGTTGTCGGGGGTCTTCGTCGGGCAGCTGCCGTCGGTGCTCATCTCCGAGGCTTCCTCCGCCCGCGGGTCGAAGCAGTGGCTCCCCTCGCGGATGTTCCAGCCGTAGTTGGTGCCCTTCTCGATCAGGTTGATCTCCTCGTAGGAGTTCTGGCCGACGTCGCCGGCGTAGAGCTCGCCGTTCGAGAAGCCGATCCGCCAGGGGTTGCGCAGGCCCCAGGCGTAGTGCTCGCCGAGCCCGTCCCGGCCGACGAGCGGGTTGTCCTCGGGGATGCCGTAGGCCTTCTCGCCGTCCTGGGTGTCGACGTCGATCCGGAGGATGCTCCCCAGGAGGTTCTCGGTCACGTCCTGGCCGTTACCGCCTTCGAGGGGTTCGTACCAGTCCTCGACGTGCCCGAGGTTGTTGTCGCTCCCGCCACCGCCGTCGCCCATCCCGAGGTAGAGATAGCCGTCGTCGGGCCCGAACGCCATCGACCCGGAGTTGTGGATCTCCTGGGGATGGGGGATCTCCATGACCGCGCGCTCGGAGTCGGGGTCGGCGCTGGTGCCGTCGGGGTTCGCCGTGAACTCGGCGAGCACCTCGGTGTGGTTGTAATCGTCGGGCGTGCCCTCCCGGCTCGGGGCGCTGTAGCGCAGGTAGAATTTTCTGTTCTGCTGGTAGTCCGGGTGAAACGCCATTCCGACGAGCCCCATCTCGCCGGTGATCTCCGCGAGCTTGTCGCTCACGTCGATGAACGGCTCGGGCTGGAGGCCGCGCCGTTCGGTGTAGCGGTAGACCCCGCCCGACCGGTCGACGATGTAGTAGGTGTCACTGGAGTTCGGCGGCACGACGAAATCCAGTGGCGAGTCGGGCCCCTCGGTGACGACGGTCTCGAGCCGCACCGACGGACCCTTCGGGAAGTAGAGGTCCTCGTCGCTCACCGATCCTTCCGAACTGGCGGCGGCGTCTTCGCCGAGGTCGAACTCGCCGCGCATCGAGGTCGGGTGGACCTCACAGACGTAGCTCCCGGTCTTCGGGGTCGCGGTGAACGTCACCGACTGGGTCGCGCCCTGTTCCGTGATGACCTCGGTGCGCTTCATCGTCCCGCCCGACCGGTTCGAGATCACGATGTTGTGGGGTTTGCCGTCGACGTTCTCCCACGTGATTCGGTACTTCGTACCGGAATCGAGCTCGATCGTGGGGTTGGTGTCGCCGCTGATCGAATTGGGCGACCGGCCGACCCAGCCGGCGGTGTCGCCACCGAGCTCGATCGTCTCCGGCTGCTGGGTCTGAGCGCGCACGCCCGCAGTACCGCCGAGCCCCACGACCCCGCCCGCGACCGCGGTCGTCCGGAGAAATCGTCGGCGCGATACGCCGCCGTCGGGTCGTGTGGTGCTGGTGTGCATCTATTCGATATAGCCCAGGTCTTCGAGCCGTTGCTTCGCGTCGCCACCCATCTCCGAGAGCACCTCGTCGTCGCTGCCGCCCGCAGCGGTGCTCCATGGGTCGCGTTGCGCCTCGAATTCCGAAAGGGCGTCGGCCACGGCCGCGATGGCCGGGTCGTCCTCGCCCACGAGGTCGTCGTGCTCGCCGGGGTCGGTGTCGAGCCGGTAGGCCTCGTCGTCGATTCGCTCGTTGTGAATGTACTTCGCGTCGGGTCGCCGGGCCGCCCGCATCCGCGAGTAGAACCGTGAGTTCTTCGGGAGGTCGATACCGGCCTCGGTGGCCTTGCTCTCGAGCTGATTCAGCTCGACGACGGGTCGGTAGTACTCCACGAACGCGTTCTCGCCGCCGTCGAAGTCCCGATACGAGTCCGAGAGCAGGGACCGGTTCGGGTCGAATTTCACGCCTTTCCCCTCGGCCCCGGCGTGATCGAGCACCGTGTGGTAGAGGTCGACGAGTTCGACCTGATTTTCATATCTTCCGGGTTCGAGGTCGGGATGTTTGACCATCAGCGGGACGTTCACGATCGGGTCGTAGACCCCGAACTCGTGGCCGTAGAGGTCGTGTTCCCCATGTAATTCGCCGTGGTCGGCACAGACGATCACGAGGGTGTCCTCCCACTCGTCGTTGGCACGCATCCACTTGAAGAGTCGATGGAGCTGGGCGTCGACGTGGTGGATCTCGGCGTCGTAGAGCCCGCGGATCGACTCCCACTCGGCCTCGCTGATGTCGCGCGCACCGGCGTTGTACTCCTTCGAGTTCTGGCAGACCTGGGTGGAGTCGACTCCCGGCGCGAACTGCTCTCTGTGCTCTTCGGGCGGGTGATACGGCAGGTGGGCGTCCATCAGGTTGACGAATGAGAAGAAGGGCTCGTCACTCTCGTCGATAAACTCGATGGTCTGGTCGATCACCGCGGGTGTCTTCGAGTCCGCACCACCGCCGCCCGCGAGGCGTTCGTGGAAGACGTTGCCGATCTCGACGATCCGGTCGGCGAGCTTGCGGAGGCGTTCGTTGTCGTTCATCGTCTTCCAGGCGCGCGCGAGCGGGCCCGAGAGGAAGTCCCCGGGCATCACCTCGAAGAAGTTGTCCTGGTCGTCGAACCCGTCGGTGAGGCGGGTGTAGGGCGTGATCCAGGCGTTCGAGGAGTAACACGAGCTCGCGTGCTCGTCGAGGGACTGGGCGAGCGTGGCGTGACCTTCGAGATACGGATTCTCCTGGGTTGCACCGTGGTCGCCGGGGTACAATCCAGTGAACATCGAGGCGTGGGAGGGAAGTGTCCAGGGCGCGGCGGCGACCGCCTCCTCGTACACGGCGGCCTCGTCCGCGAAGCCGTCGAGTCCGGGGGTGGTGTCGCGGTCGTAGCCGTAACACGACAGGTGGTCCTTCCGCACCGTGTCCATGACGACGAACAGGACGTTCCTGTCTGGCGCGGTGTCCATACCCCACCATGTAGGCCATCGCAAATAAGTAACGCCGTTTGGGTCGCGGAGCCGCACGGTCTCGCCCGGTTCCGACTGCCGACGTCCGTTGGAATAGCGGATGCAGGCGGGGTACTTAACAGGCGGTGTGGTGTAGGCCGGGTAATGCTGGCACAGACGGTCGCGGCGACCGAGGTCGACCTCCTCGTCGTGTTCATGCTCGCCGCGGGCGTCGGGGTGTTCGTCGCGAAGGTCGGACGATTCCCCTACACCATCGCGCTGTTGATCGGGGGCTTCGCCGTCTCGGGGATCCAGGCGGTGTTCGGGGTCCAACTCTTCGACATCGAACTCTCACACGACCTCATCCTCCTCGTCCTGCTCCCACCCCTCCTGTTCGAGGGGGCGGCCACCACCGACCTCGAATCCTTCCGGGCGAACATCGGACCGATCCTCGCGCTCGCGGTTCCCGGGGTGATCCTCTCGGTGATAGTGCTGGGCCTCGTGGGCCAGTACGCCTTCGGCTTCCCGCTCTTGGTCTCGTTGCTGTTCGCCGCGATGATCCTCCCGACGGACCCGGTGAGCGTGCTGGCGCTGTTCGACGAACTCGGCGCGCCCGAACGCCTCTCGACGCTGGTCGAGGGCGAGAGTCTGCTCAACGACGGCGTCGGCGTCGTGATCTTCTCGGCGCTGCTCGCGCTCACCGAGGAGTCGTTGCGAACGAACACACCCGCCTCGGAGCTCCTCAGCCTCTCGCGGCTCGCCAGCACGGCCTTCGAGATCGCGCTGTCGAGCGTCGGCGGCGTGGTGGTCGGGCTGGTCGCGGGCTACGCGGTCTACCGGGTGATGGTCAACCTCGACGAACACATGACCGAGATCGTCCTCACCCTCATCCTCACCTACGGGAGCTTCCTGCTGGCCGAACACTACCTCCACGTCTCGGGCGTGATCGCGACGGTCGTCGCGGGGCTGTTCATCGGCAACCGCGGCGTCGAGTACGCGATGAGCCCCCAGACCAAGCTCTCGATCTTCAATACCCTCGAAACCGCTGCGTTCATCGTCAACACCTTCATCTTCGTCGCGATCGGCGCGACCACGCCGGTCCGGCAGCTCGCCGAGTTCGCGGTGCCGATCGTGGTCGCGATCCCGCTCGTGCTCCTCGCACGCGTCGTCGCGGTCTACCCGCTGACCGCGATCACCAATCGGTTCACGCCCAACGGCGTCCCGCGGAACTACCAGCACGTCATGGTGTGGGGTGGGCTCCACGGCTCGATCCCGGTCGCGCTGGTGCTTGGGCTGCCGTCGGGCTTCCCGCCGGGCAACGAGCTCCGCGCGATGGTGTTCGGGGTCGTCGCGTTCAGCCTCGTCGTCCAGGGGCTCACGATGTCGCGGCTCCTCGACAGGCTAGGGATCGCCACCCGGTCGGACGACCAGCGCCTCTACGAACTCCTCAACGGTCGGGCGCGTGCCACCGACGCCGCGCTCGACGCCGCCGAGCGCCTCCGCAAGCGCGGCGACATCCCGAGCGACGTCTACGACGACTTCACCGAGGAGTACGAGGAGGAACGCGAGGACCTCCGGGACGCGATCTCACAGCTGATGCAGGAGAACCCCGACCTCCGGCGCGAGGAGCTCCTGATCGGCGAACGCCGCCTCCTCCAGCGCGAGAAGAACGCGATCCGCGAGGCCGTCCAGAACGGGGTGATCGGCGGCGACGTCGGCGACCGCCTCCTCGAAGAGGTCGACCTCAAGCTCAACCGAGTCAACGACGGCGAGAGCACCGTCGACGAACAGGAGGAGGCCTACGAGGAGTTCTGGCGAACCCAGGCCGCCGAGTTCGGCCTCGACATCGACCCCCCCGGCGAGGGGACCACCGACTGACCGGCGCTGGCGCTCGGAGACGGGAAAAACGGAAAGAGAGTTGGCGTTAGAAGGGGGCCTGGGGGCCTTCGTCGTCCTCGGTGGTCTCGCCGGGGAACGATGGGCTCATCCCGCCGCCGCCGAAGCCGCCCTCGCCCATGTCGGCGTCCATGCCGCCCATGCCCGTCTCGGCGTGGACCTTGTTGATCTCGGGGATCTCCTTGACCATCCGGCTCTTGATGGCCTGGATCGTCATCGGCGAGATACCGCAGCCCGAGCACGCACCGCCGAGCGCGACGGTGACCTCGCCGCTCTCGCGGTCGAGACCCTGGATCGCGGCGCTCCCGCCGTGCATCTGGATCTGGGGGAAGTTCCGGCGGAGGAAGTTCGAGATCGCCTCGCGAAGTTCGTCCTCGCTCCGTTCGGTTTCGACGCTCATGATGTACCTGATATGAGGGTGTCCGGCGTCTTAGGCCTTTGGACTGTCACGATCGACCCCGAAGACCCGCGCCAGCTCCGCCTCGATCCGCTCGACGTACTCGTCGAGAACCGCGTCGAGTTTGTCGTCCTCGACCACGACGGCCGTGACACGCTCGGTCGGGTTCTCGGGGAGGTCGACCCGAAACCCGCCTTCCTCGTCGTAGAACGGTTCGGACTCGTTCAGCACCTGCTGGTCGATAGCGTGGATCAACTGGGAGTCGTACGCGTCGTTCATCGTCCCGAAGGCGTTCTTGTAGGCGGTCTGGAGTTCGGGGAAGTAGTGCGTGTACTTGTCCTCGAACTTCTCGGGACTGAACTCGGTCATGGCGAGCGAACGGGCGGCGGGAACTAAAGCCGGCCGGTCGTTCCCGGAACGGATCCGGCGCGACCCGCTCGTTCCACAATCGGTTTGCGGGCGGCGCGTGGAGCGAACGGATGGACCCACGCGTTCGCGAGCACGCCGAGATCGTCGTCGAGCACTCCACGGACGTCGAGGCCGGCGACAACGTCCAGATCGTCGCCTCGCCGGCGGCCGAAGATCTGGTGGTCGCGCTCTACGAGAAGCTCGGCGAGCGCGGCGCGAACCCCGCCGTCTCGCTCGGGAGCGACCGCGCCCTCCGCGCGTTCAAACGCGCGAGCGACCCCGCGGACTTCGAACTCCCGAGCCATCGGATGGCGCTGGTCGAGGAGACGGACGTGTTCATCTCGGTCAAGGCCTCGGCGAACACCAACGAGGGCGGCGACGTCGATCCCGAGACCAACGCCGCCTACCGCCGGGCCGTCAAACCGATCAGCGAGACGGTTATGAGCGAGAAGCGGTGGTGTGGCACGCAGTTCCCCGCGTCGGGCAACGCTCAGGACGCCGAGATGAGTACCGAGGAGTACGAGGCGTTCGTCTACCGCGCCATCAACAAGGACTGGGCGGCCCAGCGTGAGCACCAGGCGCGAATGGTCGAGATCCTCGACCCCGCGAGCGAGGTCCGGATCGTCTCGGGCGAGACCACCGACCTCACGATGCGTGTCGACGGCATGGTGACGGAGAACGATTACGGCGAGAACAACCTCCCCGGCGGCGAGGTGTTCACCGCTCCCGTCCCGGACTCCGTCGAGGGTGAGGTCCTGTTCGACAAACCCGTGATGGCGCAGGGTCGGGAGGTCACGGACGTCTCGCTCACCTTCGAGAGTGGGAGAGTAGTCGGGCACAGCGCCGAGAAGAACGAAGACGTGCTGACGGCGGCGCTCGACACCGACGACGGCGCGCGACGGCTCGGTGAGTTGGGTATCGGGATGAACCGCGATATCGACCGCTTCACCTACAACATGCTCTTCGACGAGAAGATGGGCGACACCGTCCACCTCGCGCTCGGGATGGCCTACGAGGAGACCGTCGGCGAGGACCGGGAGCGAAACGACAGCGCGCTCCACATGGACATGATCGTGGACATGAGCGAGGACTCACGGATCGAAGTCGATGGGGCAGTCGTCCAACGCGACGGGACCTTCCGATTCGAGGACGGTTTCGAGGAGTAGTCTAAGGGAATCGATCCCCCCGGGACGAGTCTATGATAGGACCCGGTAGCGGGGACCGCAACTCACACGACTCAAACGAGGGACCGCGCCACTGCCGCACCACACGCTACCGCATTCCACCACCCGCGACGGCCACACGCCTCCCCAACCGATTCGCTCCGCTCGTTCACTTCGTTCACTCACGTCGCTCACCCCTCGCGCGATCGGGCCTGCGGCCCTCCCGCGCGCCAACCGCCCCGCGTCGGGCCGGAGATTCCCGTTCGACCGGACCGCTTCGGACGGAGTGGTCGCCAGCAGCTAGCGACCGCGATCCGGCTTCCGAAACTGGTTTGCGGAATCGCGGCGATCCTCGGCTATGGACCCACGTATCCGGGAACACGCCCTCCTGATCGCCGACGCGCTCGACCTCTCGGCGGGCGATAACTTCGTGATCAAGGCCGAACCCGCGGCCGACGAACTCGTGACCGCGCTCTACGAGATCGCGGGCGAGCGCGACGCCCACCCGCTCGCGATCCGAACCAACCGGAGCGGGCGGGCGATCCGGGCCTACCTCCGCGCCGCCGACGAGGCGGACGTCGAGTTCGAGACCCCCGCCCATCAACAGGCGCTGATCGAGGAAGCCGACTGTCACGCCATCATCCGGGGCCACGGGAACGTCACCGAACTCGGCGACGTCGACCCCGATGTGAACTCGAACTACGAGAAGGCCCACGGCCCGATCCTGAACGAGCGGCTCTCCGACCGCTGGACGCTGACCCAGTATCCCACCCCGGCGAACGCCCAGCTCGCCGAGATGAGTACGGAAAAGTACGAGAACTTCGTCTACGACGCGGTCCTGAAGGACTGGGACGCCCAAGCCGACTTTCAGGAGCATCTCGTCGAGATCCTCGACCCCGGCGAGGAGGTCCGGATCGTCTCGGGCGAGGGCACCGACGTTCGGATGTCGATCGCGGGCAACCTCGCGATCAACGACACCGACACCCACAACCTCCCCGGCGGTGAGGTCTTCACCGCTCCCGTCCCCGACTCCGTCGAGGGCGAGGTCCACTTCGACAAGCCAGTGTATCGTCGTGGGCGCGAGATAACGGACGTTCAGCTCAGCTTCGAGAGTGGGAACGTCGTCGAACACAGCGCCGAGAAGAACGAGGACCTCCTGGAGACGATCCTCGAAACCGACGCGGGCGCGCGCCGACTCGGGGAACTCGGCATCGGGATGAACCGCGACATCGACCGCTTCACCTACAACATGCTCTTCGACGAGAAGATGGGCGACACCGTTCATATGGCCGTCGGGCGGGCCTACGACGACAACATCGGCGAGGGCAACGAGCAGAACCAGAGCGCCCAGCACGTCGACATGATCGTCGACATGAGCCAGGATTCGCGGATCGAAGTCGACGGCGAAGTCATCCAGCGCGACGGTACCTTCCGGTTCGAGGACGGTTTCGAGGGCTGATCAGGGCTACTCGAATCGACGGACGAGTTCGTCGGACCGTTCCCGCGACCGTTTTCGACCCCCTTCGGTCGCCGCTTCGAGTTCCGCGGCTTCCTCGTCGGAGAGGATACCGGCGAGTTCGAGCAACGACCGCTCGCCGGCCACCCGTTTCACGACGTCCGAGAAGCTCTCGCCTTCGCGCTTTCGGCTGGCGAGGCGTTCGTAGGCCTCGTCGTCCAGCCGGACGGTCCTGGTCCCCATATGCACACGGACGTGTGCGGTCTTATCGAGATTTCCGCCGCCCCAACTCGCTGGACACGAGACAGCTCGGTCGAATTAGGTCAGCCTAAAGATCGAAGCTGTTATCACGTTTTAGCCGAGCCTAAAACGCATGGCGAGCGAAGACGGCGGTCGTGAGGCACCGACGCGGCGAGACTACGTGAAGTACGGCGGAGCGGTCGTCGGCGGCGGGTTGTTGGCGGGTTGTTCCGGTGGGGGCTCGGGCACGACGCCGGCTCGGACGACGGACGGAACCGGAACGGGGTCCGCTTCGGGGACCGAGACGGACACGTCGGACGGGTCGTACTCCGTGACGTTGTGGCCGGCCGGAGAGGTCGAGTTCGACGGGGTTCCCGAGCGCGTCTTCACCGACCTGACCCATCACGCGGGAATGGCGCTCGCGGTCGGTCGGGCCGACGCCGTCAACGCGACCTGGGGCGGCGAGGAAGCCACCCAGATCTGGAACAGCTACCTCGAACGTCTCGACGGCGTCTCGGTCGAGTGGGGCGGGCTCCCCAACTCGTTCGACCCCGACAAGGAGCTCTTCTACGAACTCGACAGCGACGTCCACCTCGCGGACCCGGCGTACATGACGTGGATGGATTCGCTGGACCGGGCCGACGTCACGGAGATCGGAGAAAACGTCGCGCCGTGGTTCGGCAACACCTTCAGCAACACACATGGTTCCCCGCCCGAGGGATGGAGCGACGTATACGAGTATTATACGCTGTGGGAGATTTTCGAGCAAGTCGCCAAGACCTTCCAGGCCGAAGATCGGTACAGGGCGCTTGCCGATATTCACACCGCCGTGATCGCGTCGATCGAGCAAAACCGTCCGCCCGCAGACGACCGACCGACGGCGGTGACACTCAAAGTGGTCGACGAATCGCTGTGGGTGTACCCTCTCAACGCGCCGGGCTTCACCTACGCACACACGCGCCCGCTCGGTGCGAAAGATGTGTTCTCGGACTTGTCGAGCAGCAGGCAGATCGATTACGAGACGCTGCTCGAACACGACCCCGACGTGTTCCTCGTCGCCGAGACGATGGGACAGTCCGGGATCGAGTCCGTCCGGACCATGTTCGAGGAGGACCCGGTCGGCCGGCAACTCAGCGCGGTTCGGAACGACCGCGTCTACGCCGGCGGCGTCAGAAATCAGGGCCCGGTCATCAACCTCTTCCAGCTGGAGATGACCGCGAAACAGCTCTACCCTGAGCGGTTCGGCGAGTGGCCGACCTACACTGGGGGTCCGTATCCCGAAATCCGCGCGGACGAGCGGCTGTTCGACCGCACGAAGGTGGCGAATATCGTCGAGGGAGATGCCTAACGATGCGCGACGAGGACACGAGGACGACGGCGGTACCGACGCGCAGGGACTACGTGAAGTACGGCGGCGCGGTCCTCGGTGGCGGCTTGCTCGCCGGCTGTTCCGGCGATGGATCAGGGACGACGCCGGCTCGGACGACGGACGGAGCCGGAACGGCGTCCGCTTCGAAAACCGAGACGGACGCGTCGGACGGGTCGTACTCCGTGAGGATGGCCCCTGCGGGCACCGTCGAGTTCGAAACGCCCCCGGAGAGCGTCTTCACCGTTCTCGTGCATCACACGGACATGGTGGTCGCGCTCGGGCACGGCGACGCGCTCAACGCGATGTACAGCCCCGCCAACTTCGAGGGGAACTACGACAAAATCCTCGAACGGCTCGACGGCGTCTCGGTCGATTGGTCGGGTCTCTACGACTCGTGGAACCCCGAGAAGGAAGCGCTCTACGAACTCGATAGCGACCTCCACTTGGCCGACCCGGCGTACGTCTCGACGATGGACGCGTGGGATACCGCGGACGTTGAGGAAGTCCGGACGGCGGTCGCACCGTGGTTCGGGAACGCGTTGAGTCGGGACCACGCCGACCCGCCGGCGGACTGGGCGGACCGATATCAGTACTACTCCCTCTGGGAGGTCTTCGAGAAGGTCGCACAGGTCTTCCAGGAGCAAGCACGCTACAACGCGCTCTCGGACGTCAAGGCCGATCTGGATGCGACGGTCGCCTCCACGCTCCCGACGAGCGGTGACCGGCCGCGGACGGCGCGGGTCATGACGTCACCGGATCTGAGCCAGATCTGGGTCTTCCATATGAACGGGCCGGGGTTCATTCGCTCCCACACGCGTCCGTTCGGTGTCGACGACGTGTTCGACGACGTGCCGGAGGCGGAGACGATCGGTGTGGAGGCGCTCGCCGAAGCCGACCCGGCGGTCGTCCTCGTCGAGAACGCGTTCGCTCGGGCGGACGATTGGCGGGCACAAAAGCGGAACCTCCGGGACGACCCGGTCGCCAGCGAGGTTTCGGCGGTGAAAAACGACCGCGTCTATCCGCTCAGCGCCCGGTACGGCGGCCCGATAATGAACCTCTTCCAGACGGAGATGGTCGCGAAAGAACTCTATCCCGAGCGGTTCGGGGCGTGGCCCGACTACGACGGCGGCCCGTATCCCGAATTCCCACCGGGCGAGCGACTGTTCGACCGCGAGCGGGTCGCGAATATCATCACGGGAGACGTCTGACGACGCGCGACGACGGAGGTAGTCCTCGGGGTGGTCGGTGATCGGACCGCCTCGAAATAAAAGTCGGGTTCTGCGAGCCTTAGTTGCCGTCGCCGGTCTCGATCGGGGTGCGGATCATGCTGCCCCACTCGGTCCAGGAGCCGTCGTAGTTGCGGACGTCCTCGAAGCCGAGGAGCTCGCGCAGCGCGAACCACTCGATCGAGGAGCGCTCGCCGACACGGCAGTAGGCGATGGTCGACTCCTCGCCGTCGACGCCGGCTTCGGCGTAGATCTCGCGGAGTTCGTCGGGACTCTTGAACGTGTCGTCGTCGTTGAGGATGGTCGCGATGGGGACGTTCGACGCGCCGGGGATGTGCCCCGCGCGCTGGGCGGTCTCGTTGAGTCCCTCGGGCGCGATGACCTCGCCGGAGAACTCCTCGGGCGAGCGTACGTCGACCATCGGCAGGCCTTGGTCGATGGCCGTGTCGACGTCGTCGCGGTAGGCGCGGATCGACTCGAATGGCCCGCGGGCGTTGTACTCCTGGGACGAGAAGTCGGGCACCTCCTCGGTGAGCGGGTAGTCGTTGGCGACCCAGTAGCCCTTCCCGCCGTCGAGCACCTTCGCGTCCTCGTGGCCGTAGTACTTCGCCTGCCAGTAGGCGAAGAGCGCGAACCAGTTGGGGACCCGACCGCCACCGTAGAAGACGATCGTGTCGTCCTCGGTGATGCCCGCCTCGCCCATCGTCTGCTCGAAGGCGTCCTTCGAGAGGATGTCGCGGGTCTGCTGGTCGGTGAAGTCCTCCTCCCAGTCGAAGAAGATCGCGCCCGGCGCGTGACCCTCCTCGTAGGCGGTGTACTCCGAATCCGCCGTCACAGTCGGGTTGTTCACTTCGAGCAGTCGATAGCCCGAGTCCTCGTCCTGGAACTCGTCGAGATGCTCCTCGACCCAGTCCGCCGACACCAGTACGTCGTTTGCGTAGTCACTCATGTCCACTCCCCACTTCGCACCCGGGGCATATATTACCGATACATTCGGCAGGTTCCGCCAGTGCTCCACGTATACCGGAGATTTCTGCCGGTTCCTGGACGGTTCCAGTCGAAGTCACGGGCCGACCGACCGCCAGCGGCCGCGTGGGCCCGGAAGCGGGGGCGAACGGACCGACGAAACCGGACGATGTTACTCACACTTCGCGCGTGTCGGGGTCAGGGAACGACGCCCACGGTCAGCAGCGTCCCGAGGGTCCGGTAGCGCTCGACCATCGCCTCGCGGCTCTCGAAGCCCTCGGTCGGGAACTCGTCGCTGGACGGGATCTCGATCTCGCGGTCGGGGATGGTGTCCTGACTCGCGACGTGAAACCCCGCCTCGCGGAAGGCGTCGCGGTACTCGTCCATGTCCCAGCGGGTCATCGGGATCTCGATCGCGTCCTGCCAGTCGTGGCTCGCGGTGTTCTCCTCGTAGTAGTTCACCGCACAGGAGAAAGTGGCCCCCGAGCGGAGCACCCGTCGGAGGTCTCGGAGGGTCTCGACGGGGTTCGCGGCGTAGTAGAAGGCCTCCATCGAGAAGGCGTGGTCGAACGAGTCATCGGCGAACGGCAGCGCGCCGAAGTCGCCGACGAGGAATTCGAGGCGGGAGTCGTCGGTGTACGACCGCGCGTTGTGGACCATCTCGGGGGAGCCATCGAGCCCATAGGCGTGGGCGTCCGCGGCGTCGGCGAGCGCCCGGGCGGCGTAGCCGCTTCCAGTGCCCAGATCGAGCACGCGTTCCCCGGCCTCGACCGGCATCCGTCCGAGGACGTGCTTCGCGGTGTGCCAGTGGCGGTCCTCCATTCCGCGGTCGCGGCCGTCGGCGGCCCACGCGTCGAACTCCTCGCGAGCGCTCATGGCCGGAGGAGGCGGGTGGGCGTGAAAACCCGTTCGGCGTGGACCGGCCCCGAGAGCGGAGACGTCTTGAGGGCCGGGGATAACCCACCGACATGGCGCGGAGACGGATACCCCGGTTCAAGGTCGCGGACTTCGCCCAGCAGATCGTCGGCGGGTTCCTGCTCGCCGGTCCGTTCGTGATCACCGAGGAGGTCTGGGTTGCGGCGGCCGAGACCTCGACGGTCCAGTGGCTCGTCGCGGTCGGGATGGTGTTCGTCATCGGCTACGGCGCGCTCTATCAGGCCGACGTCGACCGCGACCCCGACGCCGAGGCGGAGGTCGGCGGGGTCCCGATCCGGTTCGTCTCGTTGATGTTCGTCTCGTTCGGCTCGGTCGCCATCCTGATGGCGGTCTTCGGCGCACCGTGGACGTTCCTCGCGGGCCTCGACGTTCCCCGGGACCGGTGGCCGATGGTCACCCTCCACGCGGCCGCCATCGCGTCGGTCTTCAGCGTGGTCGGGGCGGCCACCGCCGACAGCGTGTTCTGACGTCGGTGGGATTAAGGGGGTCGCCATCCCGGTTCGCGCATGGATTATGCCCTCACAGTCGAGGACACCCCCGAGACGATTCCCGGCGGGACCGGCGTGCTCTTGGTCCACCCGAGCACCGGCGAGACCGACCGTATCGACACCGACTTCCTGAACACCGACACCGACCACCTCCTGGTCATCTCGACCCGAACCACCGCCCGCGAGGTTGAACAGAAGCTCGAACACTACGACGTCGACCGCGAGAAGGCGACCATCCTCGACACCCTCAGCATCGAACGCGGCTACTCGCGACGCTCCGGCGAGGGCGTCCGATACGTCGCCGCCCCCGACGACCTCGACGGGATCGTCGAGACCGTCCGCGAGTTCCTGGATTCACACGACGGCAAACGCCGGATCAGCGTCGACTCGATCACGGAGATGGCCTACTACGCCGACGAGGCACGCACCCGCGAGGCCGTCGAAGCCCTGCTCGATCTGTTGACGGAATACGACGCCGTCGGCGTCTTCCACCTCGCGCGCGAGGTCCACGACGACGAGGTGGTCGAGGGCTACCGCGACCTCTTCGACGGGGTCGTCTCGCTCGACCCCGACGGCAGCGTCAGCGGCGAGTTCTGAGGTTCCCGTTCGGCCGCCGGCACAAGTGATTTGTTCGTTCTCGCTCGAATCGAAACGATGGGGCGGTTTCGAACGAGGGAGGGCTGGTGCGTCGTCGAACACGGCGAGGTCCGTCTCGAATCGCTCGGGCTTCGGGGACGGCTCGTGCGGACGCTGCGGAACGCGAAGCGCTCGCACGAACAGCGGTACGAGCGGGGTGTCCTCCGGTTCCTGGGAGTCGTTCTGCTCGGGGCGTTCTCGGTCGGTCAGCTCGTCTATCGGGCGCTGTTCGTCGACTGGCGATGGCTCCCGCTCGGGATCGGCGTCTTCGTGGTCGTCGTCGGACTGGTCTACGCCGTCCACCTCCTCCGTCGGTTCGTCCGACGGCGGTTCCGCGGCTACACCGACGACCGAACGATCCCGCTTCGGGCGGTCGACTCGGTCGAGCCACGTCAGAAGCGGCTGTTCAGGGCTCCACACGTCGTGGTTCGCTACCACGAGTACGGCGACACGAAGAAACGCCGTATCGGGGTCTGTACGCGAACGCCGCTCGCGGCGGACGAGTTCGAGACCGCGAAGGCCCTCCTGCTCGACGACCACGACCTCCCGATGGCGCCCGCGTGAGTCGTTCCGTCCGTCGAGTCCTCCCTGTCGAGCCGCCAGTAAAGTACGAACCGGGTGCTGGCGAACGGGAGACGACCTGCGAACGGAAATCGGAAACGTTCGTGGTATGTTCCCGTATAATAATGTTTATTGAAACCGGACGTGAGTCGTGAGTAGACGACGGCTCGCGGGTGGACGCCCGAGCGTCGTCCGAAACGAACCCAGCAATGGACATCAGAGACCGCATCGCCCGCCGCTATCGTGCCGAGAACGGTCCGCAGGTGATCCGCGACCCCGAAGCGGTGAACCCCGCTGCCCACGTCCGGGACCCGGTCGGACGGGGGCCGGTGCTCGAACGGCTGCTCGACCGGCTCGACCCCGCGTTCGAGGGAGCGGTCCCGCCGAACACCTACGTCTGGGGACCGAAAGGGGCCGGGAAGTCGGCGCTCGTCACGGCGCTGTTCGGCGAGCTCCGCAGGCTGGAGGGGGGGTCGCGCGCGAGCATCCACACCGCCACCCGGGTCGACGACGCCGCGACCGTCACCTTCGGCTACGTCGACGCCCGCCACGCGACCACCGAGTTCGCGCTCCGTCACGCCATCCTCGACGAACTGGTCGACGAACCGGTGCCGAAGAACGGCGTCAGCGCGAGCCGGTTCCGGTCGCTGCTCGCCGACCACGTCGCCTCCTCCGGGCGGCGGGCCGTGGTGGCGGTCGACCATCTCGGCGACCCCGAAACACCGTCGCTCCGAGCCGTCGCCGAGTTCCTCGACGGTGTCTCGGGGTCGGTGGCGTGGGTCGGCGTGGGACGAACGCCGCCCGAGGAGCTCGACCCGTCCCCGAGCGAAACGGTCGCGATCGACCTCGCGCCGCCGTACCTCCTCGCGGACATCCTGTCGGACCGGGCGTCGGCGGGCCTCGCGCGCGGCGCGCTCGACCACGAGAGCACCCGTCGGGTCGCCGAGTGGGCCGACGGGGACGCCCACGACGCGCTCGCCGCGGTGTTCGGGGCCGCGGTGGTCGCCGACGACGCCGGCGAGAACCGGATCGGTCCCGACGCGCTCGATGCCGGTATCGAGGGGGTCCCCCGACCGTGTACCGCGGTCGGCCGGATCCGCTCGCTCCCGGCGAACCGCCAGCGCGTCCTCCGTGAACTCCTCGACCTCGACGCCGCCGACCGGGAGTCGGTTCGAGCGGCGGCGGCCGGGGTGGCGGCCGCCGACACGGTGGGGCTGTCGGCGACGACCGTCGAACGGATCCTCTACGAGCTCGCCGACTCGGGGATCGTTCGACGGGTCTCCACCGACCGGACCGACGGGCTCGGACGCCCGCCGAGCGGGCTCGAACCGTGTTTCCCGGCGTTGGTCTTCCGCCGGCTCTACGACCTCGCGTCGTCGACACCCTGAGAGAACGTGGAAAGTTTTATCATGAACGACAGTATTCGTTACGGGTAACACGGCACCGCCAGTAAAGAACGGTGTCGTTCGCCCGAAGCCGGGCACCTACTCATGACACCAGACACCTACGTCGGCGCGGTCGACCAGGGAACGACGGGCACCCGATTCATGGTCTTCGACCACGGGGGCCGAGTCGTCGCCAACGCCTACGAACGACACGAACAGTTCTATCCCGAACCCGGTTGGGTCGAGCACGACCCGGTCGAGATCTGGGAGAAGACCCAGTCGGTGGTACGCGAAGCCCTCGACAGCGCGGGGATCGAGGCCAGCCAGCTCGAAGCCATCGGGGTCACCAACCAGCGCGAGACCACGCTGTTCTGGGACGCCGAGTCCGGCCAGCCGATCCACCGCGCGATCGTCTGGCAGGACCGCCGGACCACCGACCGGGTCGAGGAACTCGAAGCGAACGGGAAGGCCGAGACCATCCAGGCGAAGACCGGCCTCCAGCCCGACGCCTACTTCTCGGCCACCAAGGCCGAGTGGCTCCTCGACAACGCCGACCCGATCAAACTCCAGCGTGCGCGGCCCGCCGACACCCGCGAGCGCGCCGAGGCCGGCGACCTCCACTTCGGCACCATCGACTCGTGGCTGATCGAAAAGTTGACCGGAAACCACGTCACGGACGTGACCAACGCCTCGCGAACCATGCTGTTCGACATCCACGAGATGGCGTGGGACGACGAACTCTTGGAGGAGTTCCGGGTCCCGCGCGCGACCCTGCCCGAGGTCCGTCCCTCCAGCGACGAGGACTACTACGGCACCACGGATCCCGACGGCTTCCTGGGTGCCGAGGTCCCCGTCGCGGGCGCGCTCGGCGACCAGCAGGCCGCGCTGTTCGGCCAGACCTGCTTCGACGAGGGCGACGCGAAGAACACCTACGGAACCGGGTCGTTCTTCCTGCTCAACACCGGCGAGGAGGCCGTCGAGAGCGACAACGGGCTGCTCACGACGGTCGGCTTCCAGCGCTCCGGCGAACCCGTCCAGTACGCGCTCGAAGGCTCGATCTTCGTCACCGGCGCGGCGGTCGAGTGGCTCGGCGACGTCGGGCTGATCGACGACGCGAGCGAGACCGAGGACCTCGCGCGGAGCGTGGATTCGACGGACGGGGTCTACCTCGTCCCGGCCTTCACCGGGCTGGGCGCTCCTCACTGGGACCAGCGCGCACGTGGGACCATCGTCGGGATGACCCGCGGCACGCGTCGCGAACACATCGTCCGTGCGACGCTCGAATCGATCGCCTACCAGACCCGCGACGTCGCCGAGGCGATGGAGCACGACTCCGGGATCGAAGTCGAGGAGCTCCGAGTCGACGGCGGGGCGGTCAAGAACAACTTCCTCTGTCAGCTCCAGGCCGACGTGCTCGGTGTGGACATCGTCCGTCCGGAGGTCGACGAGACCACCGCGCTCGGCTCCGCGTACGCCGCGGGGCTCGCGGTGGGCTACTGGGAGACCGCCGACGAACTCCGGAAGAACTGGCAAGTCGACAGCGAGTTCGCCCCGAAACGGACCGACGAGGGCGACGCGATGTACGAGCGCTGGCACGACGCGGTCGACCGCTCGCTCGACTGGGCACGGGAAGACTGATCGATGCAGGCACTCCTCCAGATCCCCGTGATCGGCCTCGGCGTCGAAGAGTTCCTCATGATGGCGATCGCCGCCCTCGCCGGCGGCGCGCTCGCGGCCGCACTCGGCGCGCTCCCCGCGTTCGTCTTCACGGGCTTCGCGGTCTTCCTCGGTGAAGGGCTCGAAGTTCTGGGTGGTGACGTCGGCGGTATCTCGGGCATCCAGCGTGCCGCCACCGCCGGCATCACGGACTCGATCGGGTTCGGGATGGTGTTCGGCCCGCACGTCTCCTTCGCCGCCGGCGTGGCGGCCTCGGCCTACGTCGGGAAGAAGTACCCCGAGATGACGCCCGCGGGCTGGGACTACCACCCGGGGAAGGTCATCACCGAAGCCTACGGCACCAAACCCGACATCCTCGCGGTCGGCGCGGTCTTCGGGCTCCTCGGGATGCTGATCACACAGGTCGCGGGCGGGCTCGGCGTTCCCACCGACGGCATCGCACTAGCGGTCGTGATATCGGCGCTGGTCGCGCGGGCGGCCTTCGGCTACCCGATCGTCGGGTCGGCGGCCGGGTCGTCGCTCCTCGACATGTCACCGTTCGAGCGCGGCGAGACGAAACCGATGACCGACGGCGGTGTCGAACGCGAACAGCTCACGGTCCAGCCGTGGCTCGGCCACCAGTACAAGTGGTCCGGCGTCACCGCGATCGGCGTCGTGGGCGGTGTGCTCGGCGGGTTCATCTGGATCGAGACCGGGAGCGTCTTCCTCGGCTACGCGTTCTCCGCGATGAGTCTGCTCTTCTTGAACCTCGGCGTCGAGAAGATCCCCGTCACCCACCACATCACCCTGCTCGGCTCGGTCGGTGCGGTGATCGGTGCAGCGTGGTTCGGGAGTCCGGTGCTCACGATCCTCGTCGCGGGCGTCTTCGGTGGCCTCACCGGGGTCATCGGCGAGGGCATGCAGCGGATCCTCTACTCGCACTCGGGCACCCACGTCGACCCGCCCGCGATGGCGATCATGGTCGCGATGTTCATCGTGGGCATCGGCTACCTCGTGGGACTCTTCCCGACCTCGTCGTACCTCGGGCTCTAACCGGCCCGAGACCCGTTCTCAGGCGAACCCCAGTGCGACCATGACGACCAGCGCGACCACGATGGCGGTGACGACCGTCCCGAGGACGATCTTGGTTGGTTGACTCATGGGATCGGGTTCGCGTGGCGGTGTGTTAAGTGCTTATTTTGTGGACCGCCGGGGTACTCGAACGTCGACTCGTGTGGGTTGGGCTACTCGCTGTGGCTCGTTCGCTCGACGACTCGCTGTGGCTCGTTCGACGACCCGCTGGCTCGTCGGTCGGACTACGCTTCGTCGTCGCCGAGCCACGTCTCGGGAACCTCGATGACGTACTGGCCGTCCTCCCGGAGCGCGATGATGTACTCCTCCCGGTTGTAGAGTTCCATCAGGTTGAGTTCGTACTGACCCGGTTCGAGGATCTTGATGCTCTCGAACTGGTCGTCGAGCTCGCGCCGGAGCGCCGCCATGTCGGATTCGTCCGATGGGTCGGGCGTGTCCGTCGTCGACTCGGTCTCGGGGGGTGGGTCGCCGGGCTCGTTCGTCGGTGTCTCCGGTATCCCCTCGTTCGACACCCCTTCGTTTCCGGTCGAGTCGGGGTCGGCGGTGTCGGTGGGGTGGTCGTCCCCGGAGACGACCTCGCGTCGCGCGTCGGCCTGTGCCGGGTTCTCTCCCGGTGCGGACGGTTCCGCGTCGGCGCTCGCGCCCTCGGCGCGTGCGTCGGCGGCGGGTTCGAACTTGAACTTGTTGCCCCCACACTCCGGACAGCCCGAGAGCATCTCCTTCGAGCCGTCGGGGAACGTGTGACCGCACTGGGTGCATTGGTGAGGCATAGGAGGCGTACGGGTGGGGGTCGGAACTAGGTTTGGAGTTACCGACGCGTGACGAGGGTGCTGATCAGCGTCTCGTCCTTGTGGAGGGTTTCGAGCCGGTTGGCCGGGCCGATCACGGTGAGCTTGGTGTCGGAGCTTCGACCCATCAGGCGGTCGAAGAGGCCGCCGCTCGATTGGCCGGCCCCGGGGTAGGTCTCGATCTCGATCCCGGTGAACCCGTCGGGGCTGATCTCGGTCATGGTGACCTCGATGAGTTTGGACTCCTCGTCGGGGTCGAGCCCCTCTTCCAGGATCACGATGTTGCCGTCGTGGACCCCATCGAGGATCAGCCGGATCTTCTCCATGCTCGTGAGCTGGTCCATCCGCTCGCCGCTGATCATGTCGAGTTGGACGCTGTCGGACGGGGCGGGGCTCTCGTCCTCGTCGTTGCCATCGTCGCCGGCACCGATGCTCGGGTCGTCGTCTGCGTCGGCCATCAGCCGAAGTACTCCGCTATCTTTTCGTACACTTCGTCCATGTTCTCCCCTTCGAGCGCCGAGAGCGGCACCGTTTCGTGCTGCGGGAAGGCGTTCTTGATGCGCTGGATGCTCGATTCCTCGAGGTCGATCTTGTTGGCGAAGATCAGCACCGGGAGGTCCTGACTCTCGATGATGCCAACCAGCATGGTGTTGACCTGCGTGAACGGGTCCTCCGCCGAGTCGAGCACGTAGATCACGCCGTCGACGTCCTCGCGGAGCCAGTGCATCGCCTCCGCGACGCCCTCGGTGGCCTCGCGCGAGCGCCGGACGGCGTCGTCCTTCTCCATGTCGTGGTCGAGGAACTCGGTGTAATCCACCTTGGTGGCGACACCGGGCGTGTCCACGATGTCGATGGTCACCGACTTGCCGTTGCGCTCGATCTCGATGTCCTCCTTCCGGCGGGCTCGACGGGTCTCGTGTGGAACCTGGCTTTCGGGTCCCACTGCGTCGCCGGTCCAATCGCGCGCGATCCGGTTCGCGAGCGTGGTCTTGCCGGCGTTCGGCGGTCCGTAGATGCCGATACGGCGCTGTTTCTGCCCGCCCGTGAAGAAGTTCGAAATGCTGTTCCGGAGTCCAGTGAGCAGTCCCATTTATCTCCCCCCGCCCGACCGTCGGGCGGATCTGGACGGAGAACGTCGGTGCATGCACTTAAACCCACGTCAGACACGTATCAGGCTTTGGATACCGTCCCCCTCCGGTCGAACGACCGTGCCATCCCTCGGATAGCACCTCTCCCGACGCTGTGAGGACGGTAGCCACGACGGATATTACCGCAGAACATATCTCCTGCCGACACCCCCACCCCTTCGTTTCGGGTGGAGCCCGGATCGACCCCGTCGACAGGGATGGGGTGGAGGTGGTCGTTCGGTGCGGTCTCGATCGAATCGATGGCACTCCGTCCGAACCAGTCTAGAGATCATCAAGAACGACGAGCGAAGACGATCTAGGAACGATCTAGACGGAATCTAGAAACGACTACAACCAACAAGAGCAGTCCCTCTCTTTGTCCTTCGGTTGCTGTTCTCATGCTTCTCACTTAGTTCTTTCCCCGGTAAACTCCCTCTCCGAACCCATCCCCCTCTCCGACGGTTCCACTCGAAACGAAGGGGTGGGGGGCTTACCGACATCAACCATCAATCATACCTTCATATTCCACCCGACACATCCGTCATATCCGATACGCTCGACACGCTCGACCACCGATGGAACCCGAACGGCGACGTACCACCTCTGCGAACGAAGATGGGAGCCATCCTCACCGTTCGTCTCAGGTCGTTCGGTCGCTCAGCCGCTCTCACGTCGACCAGTCCTTCGCCTCGTTCGGGACGGGTTCCGTTCCGTAACATCGAAATCGGCGGGCGTTGGGAGGAGTCAGTGGGGATCGGGGACGGATCGGAAGCGGCCGGGTCCAGTGAAAATCGGGCCGATCGGAGGCCGGTGGATTCCTTCGATCGTTCGATCGACAAGATTAATATACTCCCCACCTCTGGTTCCGCTGGACGATTCACGGCGGACGCACGCGCCACCGTTCATCTCATACCCACGTAGCCGTCTTCTGCACCTGATATTCGCGCTCCTCCGGGTATGCGTGGTGCGTCCTCCATCCGAAAGCAAGGGGTTCCAAACACCGAACTGCTATGACACGAGACGACCCGACACCCGACGACCACGACGGCGAGGAGCCCTTTCCGGAGGGAGAACGCGATACCGACGATGGGGAGGCCGACGCGAACGACCCCGGCGACACGGAGGATTCCGACATCGTCGACGACCCCGATATCTCGAACGATTCCGACCTCCCGAACGAGTCCGCTGTCGGGGACGCCCTCGATATCCCCGACGACTCCGCCGCCGAGGAGACCACGAACGAGGCCAGCCGACCCGACCGCCGACCCGCGGCGGCGGCCAACTCCACCGACTCCACTGACCCC
>NZ_QZWE01000034.1:0-31395 GCF_003602035.1 Halococcus sp. IIIV-5B
GCACGAGGTTCATCACGAACCCCACGGTCACGAGGACGTGGGCGGCCCGACGACCGTAGAGTTCGGCGTAACAGTCGGAGGCGAGGAAGGTGAGCGCGTAGGCCAGCGACGCGCCGGGCAGTATCAGCTCCGCCCCCGTCACCGGGAGCGAGACCGGGATCGGAAAGCCCAGGATCTTGGTCGCGGTGAGCTGGGCGGTCACGAGCGCGGTCGTGAAGAGCGCGACGAGGGCGACCTGGATCGTGGACGCGCGCCCGACCCTCGACGCGTCGGCGGTCTCGCTCACCCGTGCCTCCCACGGCGAGACGGTCGTCGTCGGCGTGTCGTGGTCATAACCGAAGCGGACGCCACGCGAAAATGAGCCCTTCGTTCGTCAGTCGGCGCTCTCGCGCTGGTCCCGGCGCTGGGTGGTGCGCCGCCCGCCGAGGGTGTAGATCCAGAGCAGCGCGAGACCGAGCCCGTAACAGACCATCACGGGGATCCCGAGGATGAACATCATGAACACGCCGCGCGGCGAGGCGTAGGCGGTGAACGCGAACACGCCCACTGTCACCTCGCGCCAGCGGTTGCGCATCCCGCGGTAGGGGACCAGCCCGGCGCGGTGGAACAGGAGCATCGTCACCGGGATCATCGCGAGCAGGCCGATACCCGCGGTGGTGAAGAAGACCAGCCAGCCGGCCGCGCTGATCCGGTAGGCCACCACCATGTTCGCGCCGACCACGTCGGCCGTGAGCCACGAGATCACGGTGGGAGCGATCGTCGTATAGCCGGCCGCGATCCCGCCGACGAGGCTCGCCAGGAGCGCGCCGCCCCACAGGAACAGGACGCGTCGGTCCCCGCCCGCGAGGCCGCGCTCGCGGAGGGCGGGCCAGGCGTAGTAGAGCAGCAGCGGGAGCACGACGATCGCCGCGAAGAGCGTACTGAGTTTTATCTCGAAGACCAACGCCTCGACGGGATGGAGCTCGACGACCCCGACCTGTTCGGGCCGGACCGTGGCGGGGAGGCGCGAGAGGAAGTCCGCCCGGATCCCGCCGATCCCACCCTGTGAGAGCCAGATGAAGGTTCCGGCGAGCACCGCCATGAACAGCCCGAGGATGAGGAACGCCCGCGACCGGAGGCTGTTGAGCACGAACGTGATGTCGTAGTAGTAGCCCCCGATGTCGTCCTCGGTGGTCTCCTCGGCGGTGAACGCGTCCACCACCCCGGTCGTGGTCCGGGTGAGCCGGTCGCTGAAGTCGTTCGTTTCGTCCGCCGGTTCGTCCGCGGCTCCCGGTTCACCCGTGCCCTCGTCGGCATCGAGCCGGTCGTCGCCGTCGGCGGCGTTCGCGGCGTCGAAGCGGTCGAGGACCGCTTGGGCCTTGTTCGGATCGCCGTCGCTCATCGCCATGCTGGCCTGGGCGGTGGCCTCCTGTTCGCTCATCGCGGTGAACACCTCCGGGGGCGCGGCCCGGACGCCGGCCTCGTCGAGTTCGGCGACGTCGATGGACGCCGGCGCACCCGGACGGCCCGGGGCGGACTCGGCGGCGACCGCGACCGCCCGGTAAGTGAAGACGCCCAACGTGACCGCCAGCACGAGCAGGAAGAGAACGAGCCCGACCAGCGCGATCGCGGCGTCGCGCGGCAGGCCGAACAGCGGGCCGATGTAGACGAACAGGGGGTCGGACGGCGAGAAGTATCGTGTTCTGAACAGGAGCTGATTGACGTAGCCACCGGCACCGAGGGCGATGGCCCCCGCGACCAGCCCGGTGACGACCACCGGGACCCCGAGCACCGGCCGCCAGCGCGCGCGCGCCACGTCCCGAACGGAGACCGCGCTCCCGCCGCGCTGGAAGGTCACGATGATCTTCGTGAAACCGAGGCTCAGCGCGTAGAGCACGATGATCGGGACCGCCCAGAGCACCTGGGTGAAGGGGTCGGGCGGCGAGAACAGCGCGCCGAAGGCGAACGCCCCGACGATCGCGTACTTCCACTTGTCGCGGAAGGTCTCGTAGGGGACGACGCCGGTGAGGCTGAGCCCGGTCATCGCGAGCGGGAGCTGGGCGGCGATCCCGAACGAGGCCGAGAGCAGGAGGATGAACTGCGCCCAGTAGACGATCGAGTAGTGGGGTTCGAAGCCGACGTTGACCGAGTTAGTCGCGAGGAACTCGAACATCAGCGGGAAGAAGACGAAGTAGCCGTACGCGACACCGACGACGAACAACAGCGCGCTCACCAGCGCGATGACGCCGACCTTCCAGCCGGCGCTGACGTGTGGCCAGTAGCCGCGTTCGTCGAGCGCATCGCGGGAGTAGTAGAGCAGGACCGGAAGCGCGACGACCCCGCCGATGACCAGCGCGATCTTCGCCTGGAGCAACGGCACGTCGAACGGCGTGATGGCGTTGACAGAGGTCTGGCTCGCGATTCGGGGCGGGAGCGGGGCGAAGAGGTCGGCCTTGAGGCGGTCCCAGACGTAGAGCCAGAGCGCGTAGAACGAACCCAGAAAGCCGATCAGGAAGACGATGGCGACCTTCTGGAGATGGGTCTGGGCGGCGGACAACATCGCGCCGAGGGTTTCCCGTCCGCGCGCAACCGACCGGCGGACGTCCTCGTCGACGGCTCCGGACATCTCTCTCCTTCGACGCGGATAGCCGACTCGTCGTTATCAATCTTGTCTCCCGGGCCGGCCGGAGAAGAAGGCTTACAACCCCCACGCGACCATCGACCATACGATGGCGGAATCGACGGGGACAGGGGGCGTCACGAACGAATCGAGCGAGCCGAACGCGCCGCTCGACGACGCCGAGATGCCGCTCGCCGACCACATCGAGGAGATGATAAAGCGGCTGGGGGTGGTGCTCGTGGCGATGGCGCTGGTCTCGGGCGTCGTTTTCCTCGTGGCCGACGACCTCATCAACTTCATCTGGTACTCCCTGCTGCCCGGCTCGGCCCAGCTCTGTCCGGACGCGCCCGCCGACGTCGCAGCGTGTCCCCGGGTCTACGACCCGCTCGGGTTGATCCTCGCGCGGCTCAAGGTCTCGACCCTCGCGGGCTTCGTGGTGGCGCTGCCCCTCTTCGTCTACGAGACCTACGCCTTCATGCGCCCCGGGCTCTACCCCCGCGAGCGCCGCTACTACATCGCGTCGGTGCCGGCAAGCCTCGTGCTCGCGGTCGTGGGTGTGGCGTTCGCCTTCCTGGTCGTCTTGCCCGTCATCTTCACCTACTTCCTGAGCTACTCCGAGGCCGCCGCGAACATCGCGTTCGGCCTCACCGAGACCTTCGGGCTGATGACGCTGTTGATGGGCTTTTTCGCGCTCGTCTTCCAGATCCCGCTGTTCGTGATGCTCGCGATCATGATGGGGATCACGACGCGGGCGTGGCTCGCGAGCAAGCGGCTCTACTTCTGGGGGACGTTCATCGGGGTCGCCTTCCTCTTCAGCCCCGACCCGACCGGGATGGCCCCGATCATCGTCGCCGCGACGATGATCACGCTGTTCGAGGGGACGCTCCTCTTGCTCCGGTGGACCGGCTCCGACTAGTCCAGCCGGTCACGAACCGCGTCGGCGTCGTAGGCCAGCGAGAGCTCGCGCGAGCGGCCACGACCCTCGACGGTGGTGTAGGTGGCCTCGATGAGCCCCACCCGGTCGAGCTTGTTGACGATCTCGGAGTAGCGGGTGTAGCCGAGGTCGGTCTCGTCGTGGAATGCTTCGTAGACGTCTCCGGCGCGGTCGCCATCGTACTCGGCGACGACACGGAGCAGCGCGCGCTCGGAGTCGGTGAGCCCGCGCACCCGCCGTGAGAGGTGGACGTGGCGCGATTTCTCGTAGGCGGCCTCGACGTCCTCGGCCTCGACGCGCTCGCTCGCGCGACCCTCGGCGTGGAGGCCCGCGCGCCGCAGGAGGTCGATCCCGACCCGGAGGTCGCCCGTGCCGGCGGTGAGTTCGGCGACCCGATCCAAAACCGTCGGCCCCACCACCCCCTCACGGAAGCCGCGCCGCACCCGCTCGTCGAGGATGTCGACCACCTCGCTCTCGCCGTAGGCCGGGAAGAACACCTCCTCCGGGCGAAAGACGCTCTGGACGCGACTGTCGAGTTCGGCCACCACGTCGAGGTCGAGGTCAGAGGAAACCAAGAGAACGCCGACCTTCGCGCCGGCGTGGGTCTCGTGGGCTCTGAGAAGCGAATAGAGGGTCTCGGAGGCCTCGCCCTCGTAGAAGAGGTAGTTCACGTCGTCGAGACACACGGTGAGAACCTCGTTCTCGTCGGTGAGGTGGTCGGCGATCTGCTCGAAGAGGCTCTTGAAGGAGATCCCGCTCGCGGGCGGTTCGTACTCGAAGATCGCCTCGAAGATCCGTGAAAAGACGGCGTAGCGGGTCGAATCGACCTGACAGTTGACTCTCACTGTACGGACCCCGCGTCGACCGTCGAGCTCGGCGAAGAGCTTCTGGATCGCGGTGGTCTTCCCCGTTCCGGGTGGGCCGCGGACCATCGCGTTGAGCGGCCGTGAGCCGCGGACCGCGGGCCGGAGGGCGTACTGGAGCCCGTTGAGTTGATTCTCGCGGTGGTGGAACGTCTCGGGGAGGTAGTCGACCTCGAAGACGTGTTCGTCACGGAAGACCGACTCGTCCCACGAGAGCATCCCATCGTCCGCCATCACTTTCACCACGCTCGCGGGCGGCTTCAACCCTTCGGCGGTCTCAGCTATCGGCGCGTTGCAGCTTCTCGACCCGGGTCGTGAGCGCCAGAAACGTGATCGCCATGGTGAGCACCACCGCGCCCGCGGCGGCGACCCGGTGGATCGACCAGACGTGCTGGATGACGCCGTCTACGACGTACTGGCCTGGCAGCTGTGTGTGGTGGGTCGTCCCGACGATCGGAATGAAGTAGTCCACGACGTCGTTGAAGCCGTACCAGAGGAGGGCAATAGCGACCGCCCAGACCGAGAAGTCGCTGTAGCGGTGGATCACGAACCCCTCGACGGCCATCGCGAGGTGGCTGAAGAAGAGGAATAGATAGAGCCAGAGCGGGGTGCTCGCGAGGAAGGCGTCGTGGAAGGCCAGGAGGGTGAACGGCGTCCAGAAGCCGAGTTTGAGACAGCCGAAGAAGGCGAGCATGTCGAGCACCTCGTTCGACCGGCCGAGCTTCCAGGCGGCGATCGAGAGCGCGATGAACAGGGTCGCCATGGGGCTGTCGGGGACCACCGGCCACGCCGCCAACGGCTCGAACGCGAACTGGAAGCGGTAGTACCAGAAGCCGAAGGCGGTCCCTGCGAGGTTGACGGCGACGACGAGCCACGCGAACCGGAGCCCGAGGTCTTCGAGGATAGCGGGCACCGGCGCGACGTACCACGGCAGCGCCTCGCGGTCGGGTATCGACCCGTCGAGGAACCGACCCAGCGCACCAGCACCGCCTGCTTCGGCCATTGTGCGGGGGTCGAGCGGGCGTGGCAAAACGGTAGCGGTCGTGGTATCCCCTGACTCGCCGAAGACGAGGGTTAAGTGAATCCGGACGGTAGACCCACCATGGCCGAGGAGACCGATCTCGAAGACCTCAAGCGCGGCACCGAACTCGTCAAGCGCGGGTTCGCGCGGATGCAGCAGGGCGGCGTGATCATGGACGTGGTGAACGCCGAACAGGCGCGGATCGCCGAGGACGCCGGCGCGGTGGCCGTGATGGCGCTCGAAGCCGTCCCCGCCGACATCCGGAAACGCGGCGGCGTCGCGCGGATGGCCGACCCCGCCGACATCTCCGAGATCATCGAGGAGGTCTCGATCCCGGTGATGGGCAAATCAAGGATCGGCCACACGAAGGAAGCCCAGATCCTCGAAGCGGTCGGGGTGGACATGATCGACGAGAGCGAGGTGCTGACGCCCGCCGACGACGACTACCACATCGACAAGCGCGACTTCACCGCGCCGTTCGTCTGCGGTGCACGCGACCTCGGCGAGGCACTCCGGCGAATCGGCGAGGGCGCGGCGATGATCCGGACGAAAGGCGAGGCCGGCACCGGCGACGTCAACCAAGCCGTCTACCACCAGCGGACGATCAAGGGCGCGATCCGCAAGCTCGAAGGGATGACCCACGAGGAGCGCGAGGCCTACGCCCGCGAGATCGAAGCCCCCGCCGACCTCGTCCACGAGACCGCCGAAGCGGGTCGCCTGCCCGTGGTGAACTTCGCCGCCGGCGGCATCGCGACCCCCGCCGACGCCGCGCTGATGATGCACCACGAGTGCGACGGGATCTTCGTCGGCTCGGGCATCTTCGGGGCCGAAAACCCCGAGGCGATGGGCGAGGCCATCGTCGAGGCGACGAACGCCTGGGACGACCCCGAGAAGCTCGCCCGGATCGCCACCAGTACGGGGAAAGGGATGAAGGGCGACGCGAACGCCGACCTCCCCGAGGAAGAGATGCTGCAGGGTCGCGGCGTCTGACCGGGTTCGGTACGATTCCTGCTTTCTGCTTCCTCAACGTTCCGTAGCGTCGCGTGCCGGGAGATAGACGTAACAACCGGCCCCGAGCGCGGTGATGCCGGCGAGCACGAAGAACACCTCGTCGCGGAGACCGTAGTCGAAGAACACTCCAACCACTGTCGACCCGGTCGCCGCGAGGAAGAAGAACAGCGTTCGGAAGAAGCCCCACGCCATCCCGCGGACCGCGGGCGGCATCACGGCGATGATGTAGGCGTTGCTCACCGGGTCGAGACCGAGCCGCGTTCCCAGGAGTATCGTGACGACGGCGAGCGGCACGAGACCCTCGACGAACGGGAGCACGGCGAGCGGCACCACGCCGAACGACGCGAGCGCGAGCAGCACCGTCCGATCGCCGAGGCGGTCGGCGGCGTTGCCAGCTATCGACTGCGCGAGGGCGCCGGAGAGGAAGAAGAGCGCGAACAGGCCGGCCGCGGCCCCGCCCGAGAGCTCCTTCACCGAGATCAGGTAAGTCGGGAGGAACGACGAGAGCCCCTGCATGACGAACAGCAGGAGGGTTGCGGCGACGACGGCCGTCGCGGAGCGGCGCGAGACGGCGGTGGAGAGCGAGCGGGCGACCCCACGGACCGACGGGCGCGGCGGGGGGTCGGTCGGGGTGCGCTGTGGCACCACCCGGAATATTCCGACCGCGACGAGGAGGAAGGGTACCGCGAGGAGCGCGACGGTGGTCTGCCACGAGAGCGGGCCGACCAGCGTGTTCGCGACGAGCGGGATCGCCGCCGACCCGACGCTCCCGGCGGCGAGCGTCGCACCGATGGCGGTGCCGTCGCGGTCGCCGAAGACGTCCGAGAGGACCATCCCGCGCGCCGGGCCGTAGAGCCCCGTCCCGAGACCGAAGAGCGCACAACCGACGACGAACAGTCCGAAGGTCGGCGCGAGGCTCACCGCGACGACCGCGCCGGCCGAGACCACGAGGCAGGTCACGAGCAGCGTGCGCTCGCCGAGGTGGTCCGCCGCGGCCCCGGCGGGGAACTGCATCAGCGCGTAGGCCGCCCAGACGACCGTGATCGCGAGCCCCGCCGTGGCGTTGCTGACGGCGAAGTACTCGCGGATGTGGGGGAGGATCTCGGGGAAGAGATACCGGCCGCCGAGGATGAGAAACCAGCCGGCGGCGACCACGACGAGCGTCCAGCCGCGGCCGTCGCCGCGGAGCCCCCCGCCGGTCGTCGCGAGCCGGCGTTCGATCGAGTTGGGGGACGTCTGCATTCGTCCGGATCCGTTCGAGCACCGTATGAACGTAGTGATCCGCCTAACACACCTCCTGAACCAACACAAAGCGGATGGCGGACCGATGCGACATGGGGGTATGGTTCGTTCCCTCGACGACCTCGATGTCGACGACGATGCGCTGATCGTCGAGTGTACGGAGTGCGGTACGGCCTGGGTGTTCGAACCACACAGCGAGCCAGCCTACGACTTCGACCCCAGCGAACACGGCCATCCGGACTACAAGGCCGAGCGGCCGGTGCCCGCGGAACGGTATCTCCGGGGCCACGAGTGGGTGATCGACCACGAAAACAGCGTCCAGCGCGACACGTACAACAGTAAGTCACAGGCCGAGAACGCGATCGCGTCGGTCGAGATGTTCCCGTGGTGTTTCTTCGAAAGTGACTACACGGAGCCGTGGCTCCGCGAGGTTGATCCAGGCCTTCCGCCACTCCGAGGCTACTACATTAGCGAGGACGACATCGACGGGGATGAATTGAACCGACTCGGCCGAAAGGTCGCTCGCGCGGTCTTCGACTTAACCCCGCGTACTGTCACGCATATCGAACTCGATGCGATGCCCGGTTTCGAGACCACCGACCCCGAGGCGTTCGAGCGACTAAAGACCGAAACCGGCCTTGGATTCGAACGGCACGGCTTCCGCGGTACGTGGCTCGAAGGTACTGTCGACGCATCGGAGGCGGTCCTCGATGCGGTGCTTCGGCTGTTCGGTGGCGGACTCATCAGTGCGGTCTTCTACGACGATGATGGACGAGAACTCTTTGCAAGATACGACAACTCGCAAATGACGTTCTCTCTCGAATCGGAACTGGTGGATGACCTCTTCAGCCAACTCTCATCGGACGAAGTCAATCAGATCGAGCGGTTCGGCTGGGGCTGATCAGGCCAGCGGCGTCCGCTCGACCACGGTCCCGTCAGCCGTCGGATACTGCTCGACGATCTCGCCTTTCCCGACCTCGCCGTCCTCGACCATCTCCTCAAGCAGCCACCACGCGAGTTCGACGTGGTCGGATTTCTCGATGTAGAACTCCTCGGGCACGCCGAGTCGGGCGAGTTGCTCGCTGGTCTCCCAGGCCTTGCCGTAGACGAGGGTGCCGTCGTCGGTCACCTCGTCGAACTCCCGGCGGATGGTCTCGGCCATCCGCTTGAGGCGGTTGCGGTGCTGAGCGGCGTCCTTGAAGACGGACGTACAGAAGTAGACCTTCTCGTGGTCGCCCATCGCTTCGAGGATGTCGTGGCTCCCCTCGACGGCGCTCATGTGGCCCTCGCGGAGTTCGAAGCCCTGCTCCTGCATTCGCCGGTAGTTCCCGTCGCTCATCTCGAACTCGTTGATGTTGCAGAAGTCCGCCGCGCCCTCGTCGAGGAAGTCGAGGAACTCCTGTTCGGCGCGGATGCCCGGGATCTCGAAGGCGGGGGTGAGGCCCTCCTCGCGGGCGATGTAGAGGATCTCCTCCCACTCCGTCCCGTGAAGATCGCCCCACTGCTCAAACGGCGGGTGGAAGCGGATCTCGTCGAGGCCCGCCTCCGAAAGTCGGCGCATGTTCTCCCTTCCTCCTGTTATCCCGGTGTAGAGGTGGGTGTGGTGGTCCTCGCCGAACTCGTCTTTGAGGAGGCGGAGGTAGCGACAGGTCTTCTCCATCGCCTCCTGGGGTTCGCCACCAGTAATAGACGTCCCGAGCGCGTCCATCTTGTGGGCCTCTTCGAGGATGTCCGAGTCCGATTCGACCTCGCGCTCGTTGGCGTAGGTCTGGGTGACGTTCTTCCGGTTCTCGCCGAGCGGGCAGTAAAAACAGTCGCGCTGGTCGCAGTAGCCGTAGACGAAGAGCACCATCTTGCCCCCCTTGGCGCACTGTTCACAGCCCTTCGAGATCATTGTCTGTCCCCCCTATTTGTCCGAGCCTCAAAAACCGTCTGAAACACGTCTCGACCGCCAACGACCCCCAAAGGCACATAAGAGCTACTCGCCTACCGTCGCCCAATGCTGCTCGTGCTGTGTATCGACCTCGACGACGACCTCGGGCGGAAGGCCGGCGTCGAGACGCCCGTCGTGGGTCGCGAGCGGGTCGAGCACGCCGCGGTCGCGCTCGCCACCGCCGACCCGGAGGACTCCGATTCGAACGTCCTCTTCGAGGGGCTCCACATCCACGACGAGATCACCGACGAGCAGGTCGAGGTCGCGGCGGTCACGGGTGTCGAGAGCGGCGGGGTCGCGGCGAACCGAAAGGTCGGCAACGAGATCGACCAGATCCTCGCGGGGCTCGCCACGGCCGAGGAGATCCGGGCGGTGGTGGTCACCGACGGGGCCCAGGACGAGTCGGTGATCCCCGTGATCCGCTCGCGGCTGCCGATCGACGGCGTCCGGCGCGTGGTGGTCCGGCAGGCCCAGAACCTCGAATCGATGTACTACACGATGAAGCAGGTGCTCGACGACCCCGAGACGCGCGGGACGATCCTCGTCCCGCTCGGGATCCTCCTGTTGATCTATCCGCTCGCCGAGACCGCCGCCCAACTCGGCGTCCCCGGCGCGGCGGTCTTCGGCGTGCTCTCGGCACTGTTGGGTCTCTACGTCCTCTTTCGTGGGCTGGGCCTCGAACGCGTCATCGACGAGGGCGTCGCGCGGGCACGGCGCGGGCTCTACGCCGGTCGCGTGATGGTGATCACGACGGTGGTGGCGGTCGCGCTGGTCGCAGTCAGCGTGGTTCGCGGGCTTGGAACGCTCGACGCCCACACCACCGTCAACGCGGTCGAGGTCCTCGCGGCGTTCACCGTGGGGTCGGTGCCGTGGGTCGCCGCGGCGGGCGTCACCAGCAGTCTCGGCCGGATCACGGACACCTACCTCGCCGAGCGGTTCCGGTGGCGCTACCTCAACGCGCCGGTCTACGTCGTCGCCATCGCGGCCGTCCTCCACGCCGTGAGCGGCTTCCTGCTCGGCGAGGTCGGACTGTCGTACACGGCGATCGCGCTCACCGCCGGCACGCTCCTCGGGCTCGTGAGCACGCTCGCGTTCGCGGTGGTGGAGTCGCGGTTTCCGAGCACGCCGGAGCCCGTGTAGCACCGCCGCTCGAACGAACGGGGTCTGAAAACCCCGAGGACGGGTGATGCCACGCAACGGGTTGCCCCTTGCGAACCGGTCCTCGGGCGGGAGTATGCTTCGTCCCGTCCGCGACTTTTCGGGTCTCCGTAATGAGCTTTGTGGTGGTTTCACTCGCCGTCGAAACCGACGCGTCGCGTTTCGGGAACGAACTCGACCGGGGTTCACCGGGAAGACGACAGTTTCAAGCGATGTGAGTTGGAAATTCGCCCAATGAGTCTGGAAGCGACGTTCCTCGGGACGAGCGGTGCGGTTCCGACGACCCGGCGCAACACCAGCGCCGTGTTCGTCCGGCGCGAGGGCGAGCGATTTCTCTTCGACTGCGGCGAGGGCACCCAGCGCCAGATGATGCGCTTTTCCACCGGCTTCGGCATTTCACACGTCTTCCTCACCCACCTCCACGGCGACCACGTGCTCGGGCTCCCCGGCCTCACGCAGACCTTCGACTTCAACGACCGCGAGGAGCCGCTCGCGGTCCACACCCCGCCGGGGACCAAGCGCGCTATCGAGAACCTCGTCGGCGTCACCGGCGCGCGACCGGGCTACCCGGTCAGGGTTCACGAGGCCCACCCCGGCGCGACCGTCCTTCGGAACGACGACTACGAGGTTCGCGCCTTCGAGACCGACCACCGAACGCAGTCGGTGGGCTACGCGCTTGTCGAGGACGACCGCCGGGGTCGGTTCGACCGCGAGCGCGCGGTCGAACTCGGGGTGCCCGAGGGCCCGAAGTTCTCGCGGCTCCACCGCGGCGAGACGGTCGAGGCCGAGGACGGAACGACCGTCGACCCGGAGCAGGTGGTCGGGTCGGAGCGGCCCGGACGAACACTGGTCTACACCGGCGACACCCGCCCGGCCGGCGCGACCATCGAGGCCGCGACGGAGGCGGACCTCCTGATCCACGAGGCGACGTTCGCCGAGGACCGGACCGAGCGCGCCGGCTCGACGGGCCACTCGACCGCCCGACAGGCCGCCGAGCTCGCCAAACGCGCGGACGCGAAACGCCTCGCGCTCACCCACCTCTCCTCGCGCTACGCGGGCGAGGCCGACCGGCTCGAAGCCGAAGCGCGCGAGGTGTTCGGGTCGGCGTTCTTCCCCGACGACGGCGACCGGGTCGAGGTGCCCTATCTCGAGGCGCACGACTAAGACCCCCCGCGATGTTCGGCCCGTATGCCGAACGCGACCGTCTCCGACCTGCTGGCCCGCAACCGAGCCCACGCGGACGGCCTTCCGGAAGGTCACTTCGAAGACGTGCTCGACGGCCAGAAACCCCCAGTCGTCTCGCTCTGTTGTGCCGACTCGCGGGTCTCCCAGGAGGGAATGTGGAACGTCACGGAGCCCGGTTGGCTGTTCACCCCCTCGAACATCGGCAACGTCGCGTGGGACCTCGCCGACACCGATTCCGTGGACGGCAACCTGCTCTACCCGGTCGCTAACACGGGCACCCGAACCGTCGTGGTGGTGGGACACACCGGCTGTGGCGCGGTCACCGCGGCCTACGAGGCCGCTACCGGTGGGGGGCTTCCCGCGGAGCGGGGTATCCGGCGGCGCGTCGAACCGCTGGTTCCGGTCGTCGAGGACGCACTCTCGGGACCGGTCGCCGATGGCGATGATGTGATCGACCGACTCGTGGAGTACAACGTCCGCGAACAGGTCGCGTTCCTCCACGAATCCGACGAGATCCCGACCGACGCGACGGTGCTCGGTTTCGTCTACGACTTTCACCGCTCCTACGGCGACCGGCGGGGACGGACCTACCTCGTCGCCGTCGACGACGAGACCGACCCCGAAGCCCTTCGGGAGCGGGTCGGGGACGACGACGAGTGGGCGGTACGGTCGCTCCTGTCGACCTCGTCGTGACGTCGCGTACCGGGTGGTGTGAGCGCCTGCCGTGGTTTTAAGCCCGAGACCCGCCTACCGCTTCCCGTGAGCAGTCGCATCAGCGCGCTCGATGCGGTGGTGTTCGGCGTCGACATCCAGAGCGGCGACGTCCGTGGCGACGCGCCCTCCTACGCCGTGGTCGCCTTCGACGGCGAGAACTTCGACCGCGACGTGGTCTCCTACCGGAAGCTCCGGCGGCTCATCGACCGCGAGGAGCCGGCCATCGTCGCCACCGACAACGTCTACGAACTCGCCGCGGACAAGGACGCCCTCGTCCGGTTCCTGGGGAGCCTGCCCGACGAGACACGGCTGGTCCAGGTCACCGGCGACCAGCAGCCCGAACCCCTCTCGCGGGTGGCGAACCGCCACGGGGTTCCGTACGGGAAGAAGCCGATGAAGGAGGCCGAGGCCGCCGCCCGCCTCGCCGCCGCGAACGTCGGCTACGAGGTCTCCGCTTTCACCGACACCACCGAGGTAAAGGTCTCGCGCGGGCGTTCGACCGGAAAGGGTGGGTGGTCCGCGGACCGGTTTACCCGCCGGATCCACGGCTCGGTGAAGCGACGCGCCCGCGAGGTCGCCTCGGCGCTCGACGACGCGGGGCTCGACTACGAGATGGACGAGACCGAGAAGTACGGTGGGTACTCGAACGCGGTCTTCACCGTGGAAGCCCGGCCCTCGGACATCCCGGTGTCGCGGAACCGCGCGGGCGACACCCGAACCGAGATCCAGCGAGTGCGCCGCGACGGCATCGTCTTCGAGCCGCTCGCGAAGCGCCGCGACCACGTCCTGGTGGGGATCGATCCCGGGACGACGACCGCGGTCGCCATCGTAGGACTCGACGGCGGCGTGCTCGACGTCCTCAGCACCCGAGCCGCCGATACCGCCCAGGTCATCGAGTGGATCATCGAGCGCGGCCGGCCGGTGGTGGTGGCCGCCGACGTCGAGCGGATGCCCTCCACAGTCGAGAAGATCCGACGGAGCTTCTCGGCGGCGGGTTGGGTTCCCGAGACCGACCTGCCCGTGGACGAGAAACAGCACCGCACCCGCGAGGAGGGCTACGACAACGACCACGAGCGCGACGCGCTCGCCGCCGCGCTGTTCGCCTTCGACGACTACGAGAGCCGGTTCGAGCGCATCGCCCGCAAGGTCCCGGCGCGGGTCGACGTCGGCACCGTCATCGGACGCGTCGTCGCGGGCGAGGAGTCCGTCCAAGCCGTCCTCACCGACCTCACGGAGGAGGACGAATCCGACGAGGACGAACCCGAGCACGAACCCCGCGAGCTCACCCCCGAGGAGCGCCGTATCAAGCGGCTCGAATCGCGTGTCGAGCGCCTCGACGACCACGTCTCGGAACTGAACGACACCATCGAGGAGAAGGACGAGACCATCGCGGAGTACGAACGCGAACTCACCGAGGCCCGGCGCGAGGAGCGCCGCGAGGCACGCGGACGCCGCGAGGTCGACCGGCTCGAACGCGAGAACGAACGGCTCGAAACCGAACTCGACGACCAGCGCGAGGAGGCCGAGGCGATCGAGGCCAAGCTCGACCGGCTCAAGGAGCTCTGGCGGCTCGACCACTCGAACTTCGCGGACGTCGCCGAGGAACGACAGGGGCTCGTGCCCGTGAAACCCGTCGCGAAGTTCACGAAGAGCGCGCTCAAGGAGGCCGACGAGCGCTGGGAGCTCACGACCGGCGACGTCTGTTACCTCCGGGACGCGAGCGGTGCGGGCCGTTCGACCGCCGAGACGCTCGCCGAGCGCGAGCCACGTATCGTCCTGAAGCAGGGCGGTCTCTCGGAGGTCGCCCGCGAGGTGCTGTTCGAACACGACATACCCACTGCGCCCGCCGACGAGGTCACCATCGAAGAACTCGACGACCTCGCGGTCGCCCGCGAGAGCGAGGTCGAGGCCGCCATCGAGGGCTGGCGCGAGCGCGCCGACGAACGGCAGAAGGAGCGAAACGAGTCGATGGTCGACCAGGTCATCAGCGAGCACCGCGCCGAACGTGGCGAGGGGGCCTGACCCCACGAACCGGCGACGAACGCGTGGAGACCGCGACGAGGGATTCTCGATCCAACACCGATAAATTTTTGTTGACTTCAGTAACTTGAAAAAGCATGTTCGCGCTTCAGATACCGGGCATCCCGGGCGGTCCAGAGGTCCTCGTCATCCTGCTCGTCCTCGTCGTGGTGTTCGGCCTCGTCGGCCGATGGGTCTACCGCGACGCGAAAAAACAGGGGAGTGAGTGGGCGTGGCAGTGGGGCGTCGGTGTCGGTGTGCTCTTCCTGTTCGGTTTCGTCCCCGGACTGTTCGGCTTGGTCGTCTACCTCCTCGTGGTGCGGCGATAGCCCGGGTCGAGGGGAACGCTTTCGTTGATGCTCGCCCACGAGTGAGTCGTGTCCCTCCCCCTCCAGATCCCCGGCATGCCGGGCGGGGCCGACCCGCTGGGGCTCGCGATCCTCCTCGTGGGCTGTGCGCTCGCCGCGTGGGTCGTCTACCGCGACGCGAGCCGCCGTGACATCGGCTACGCCTGGCAAGCCGGCGTCGCGGTCGGTGCGCTGCTGTTCGCCGGGCTAATCCCCGGATTACTGGCGCTCGCGGTCTACGTTCTGGTCGTCCGGCGCTAGAACAGCCCGTCCATCCCGAACGCCGAGAGCACGCCGGAGAGCAGTCCACGAGCCACCAGCACGAGCCCCACGAGGACGAGCGCGAGGCCGCCGGCGACGACCGGCGCGACGTAGGCGATGACACCGATCCCGACGAGACAGCAGAGAACACCGGCGATACCGGCAAGGCCGAGTTTGTCGAGCATAGGGGTTCGTCCCCCGCGATGGGTTTAATCCCGATCATCCCGAGCGATTCGCGGTGCTCGTGGTGCTTCGCCGCGATCTCTCCAGCCCTCGCGGCCCGTGCTGTGGATTTAAACCGCTCGCCGCCGAACCCCTCCTATGACACGCAGCCACACCGACCGTCCTCCACGGGAGGCGTATAGCTCATCGTAGACCACAACGGTTTCACACGGCGGCATCGCACTCGCTCGGTTTCGCCTCGTTCGTGGTACGATCTCTCGGTTCTGCCTGGCACCACAATCGCACCAAAACGCCGTCGGGAGGTCGAATAGCCGATGAGTGACGAGTACAGCCTGGTCGATAGCGAGGGAGCCGACGCACCGGGCGACGAGTGGGAGAACCTCGACGTTTCGGATACCGACGTCGACCGCGCCGGCCGCCGCGCCGACCGCGAGTTCTCGAAGTTCAGGGAACGGATCAAGGACGCCGACCAGTTCAAGGTCGAGGGCGGCGTCTTCGACGAGGCCACCCTGCTCGCGCTCTATCGGCTCGTCCACCACGGCCACGTCGACGCCTTCGGGGGTCCGATCTCCACTGGCAAGGAGGCCCACGTCTTCCTCGCGGCCGGACCCGATGCGGACGTAGCGGTCAAGATCTACCGGATCAACGCGAGCGACTTCACCCAGATGCGCCAGTATCTCGAAGGCGACCCGCGGTTCGACGACATCGGTGGCAAGAAGAAGAAGGTCGTCCTCGCGTGGGTCACGAAGGAGTTCGCGAACCTCAAACGCGCTCAGGCGGCGGGGGTCCGGGTGCCGAACCCCATCGCCGTCGAGCGAAACGTCCTCGTGATGGAGTTCTTGGGGGCTGACGGGGTACGCGCCAGACGGCTCGGCGAGGTCGAGGTCGAGAACCCGGAGACCGCCTACGAGGTCGTCCGGGTGTACATGTACCGTCTCTACAATGCCGGACTGGTCCACGGCGACCTCTCCGAGTACAACATCGTGGTCCACGATTCCCAGTTGTGGGTCATCGACCTCGGCCAGGCGGTGACGGTCCATCACCCCAACAGTCGAGAGTTTCTCGAACGCGACTGCGAGAACGTGGCGAACTTCTTCGCGCGTCAGGGCCTCGAAGTCACGGGTGAGGAGCTGCTCGCCCACGTGACGGCCGCGCGCGAAGACTGATTACCTCGGCGGTCGTTTCTTCGGCATGAACCCGTCCGTCCGGAGTGCGACGACCGACGACATCCCCGGGATCCAGCGCGTGGCGGACGCCGCGTGGCGGGCGAGCTACGGCGATTTCCTCGCCGAACAAGTCATCGAGACCATCCTCGACGACTGGTATTCGACCGACCAGCTCGAGACCACGATCGAGAACGCGCGGACGGTCTACCTCGTCGCCGAGACCGACGGGGAGGTAGTGGGCTACGCGAGCGCCGCCCCGACCGCGAACGAGGAGGGCCAACTCTACGCGATCTACGTCGACCCCGACCACTGGGATGGCGGGGCGGGCACCGCGCTCCTCGACGAGGTGCTCGACCGGCTCTCGGACCGCGGCGTCTCACGGCTCCGCGTGGAGGTGCTCGGCGACAACACGGTCGGGGTGTCGTTCTACGAGTCCCGCGGCTTCGAGCGAACCAGCGAACGCAACCGGGCGGTCGGCGACCGCACGTATCCGGAGTTCGTCTACTACCGCGACGTCTGAGCCCAGTCTGCGGGCGATAGAGCTTTGTCGTCGTTGGCTCGAAGTCGGATATGCCTCATCCGCCAGTCCCCGAGGAAGCCCCATCGGCGGAGGTCTTCGCCGCCCTCTCCGATCCAGCCCGGGTCTCGATCCTCGAGGCGCTCTGGGCGGCCGACGACCACACCGCGACGTTCTCGGCCCTCCGCACGACCGTCGAGATGGACGACTCGGGTCGATTCAACTATCACCTCTCGAAGCTCCGAGACCGGTTCGTCACCCGAACCGACGACGGCTATCGACTTCGGCTGGCGGGTATACACGTCGTCGGCGCGCTCCTCTCGGGAGCCTACACACGGACCGAGTCCATCGAACCAATCACGGTCGACGAACCGTGTCCACGCTGTGACGGCCCGATGACGTTCGAGTACGAGGACGAGCGGGTCACGGTCTCGTGTACCGACTGCGAGGTCGTCTCGATGTACGTCGGCGTCGTGCCCGGGGTGTTCGCCGACTACGACCGCGAGACGCTCCCCGCGGTCGCTGAACGCTACACACGGACTATCATCCAGCAGACCAACGCAGGCTTTTGTCATCTCTGTGAGGGGCGAACGAACGCTCGGCTCTCGTTCGAGACGCCGGACACGGACCTGCCGGACTTCCCGATGGTTCGCTACGACTGCGGACGGTGCGGCGAGTCTATCACCGCCGATCTTGGAAGCGCGTTTCTCGACCACCCCGAAGTGGTGGCGTTCTATCACGACCACGACATCGACGTGCGCGAATCCTCCCTCTGGCGGTTCGTCGCCGTCACCGAGGACCGGGCTCGGGTGCTCGAAACCGACCCGCTCCGTATCGTCGTGGTCTATCCGGCCGCCGACGAACACCTCCGTCTCACACTCGACGAGGATCTCGCCGTGGTCGCGGTCGACCGAGGTTAACAGCGATCGAACAGAACGGAACTTCTGTTCCCTCCCGAACAGAAATGTAATTCTGGTTAGATTTACTCCCCACCGTTCCGTGCGAGTGGTATGTACGAACTCCTCCGGAACCCGAACTTCCTTCGCTTGTTCGTCGGACGCATCGTGACGAACGCCGGCGATAGCCTCTACTCCGTCGCTACGATGTGGCTGGTCTATCGACTCACCGGCTCGTCGACGTACACCGGCATCGCGGGGTTCCTCTCGATGGCTCCCTCCACCGTCCAATTCCTCTTCGGTCCCGTGGTCGACCGGCTCCCGCTCCGGCGTGTCTTGGTCGGCACCCAACTCGCTCAAGGGTTGTTGGTGCTCGTCGTCCCGCTCGCAGCCGCGTTCGATGTGCTTTCGGTGTGGGTCCTGTTGGTCCTTATTCCGTTCCTCTCGCTCCTCAACCAGCCGGTCTACCCTGCCGAGTCGGCGGCGCTCCCCCGGATCGTCGCTGACGACCAGCTCGTCCGGGCGAACTCGCTGTTCTCGTTCGCCTATCAGGGTGTCGACGCGGCGTTCAACGCTGTCGGTGGACTACTGGTGGCCGCGCTCGGCGCGGTGACGCTGTTCGCCGTCGATTCGCTCACCTTCGCGGCGACGACGCTGCTGTTCGCCACGCTCGCCATTCCCGCTGTCGACGCGAGTGACCGCGACGGTCCGGCTCCCGAATCGAGGGCGTCCCGCTCGTCGACAGTCGACCACAGCGAGCGCTCCACAGCCGCCTCCGATGGCGGACGTTCGGTGGAAACGTCGGCTGAGGGCTCGGTTATCTCATACCTCCATGACCTAGGCGAAGGGGTCGCGTTCGTCCGTGGCACCGTGGTCGCGAAACTCATCGTCGGTGCGGTGGTCGTCAACTTCGCGGTCGGTGGCGCGCTGGCTGTGCTCCCAGCTTACGCCGATGGACTCGGCGGCGCGAGCGCCTACGGCCTGCTGAGCGCTGCCCTCGGGGTAGGACTCCTCGGCGGTGCGCTCGCCGGGAGCGTGGTCGAACGATTCCCGTTCGGACGTGTGGTCGGTCTCGGAAACGTCGTCGGGGCGCTGGCGTGGGTCAGTGCGGTCGCCGTCGACTGGCTCCCCGCGAGCGGACTGCTGTTCGCGCTCGCGCTCGTTCCCGTTGGCGTGACGAACGTGCTCGAAGCCGCACTTATCCAGACCCTGGTTCCCGACGAACTCCTGGGGCGAGTGACGGCAGTCCTCGGTAGTGCTTCGACGGCGATGATGCCGGTCGGGGCGCTGGTCGGCGGCGTGGTCGCCGGTGCGGTATCGACGGCCGTCGTGCTCGTGGCCGCTGGCGGGTCGCTCGCCGTGCTGGGTGTCTACGTGCTCGTCGTGCCGAGCCTCCGACGGTTGCCGCCGGTGAGTAACGTTTCGACGCTGACCGCCGAGTAGCGAAAGCGCTTTTCGAGTCCACGGAGATCCCTCAACCATGACCGGTGTTCGCTGGTACTGGCACACCCTCCCGCCAGCGGACAGTCCGGACCCCGCCCCCGCGGCGGCCTAACCGCCGTGGGCGCGTGCTGGCGCTCCCTCCGCTTTTCATCCTCCGCATCGCCGACGACCGAGCTCCAGCACCAGCGACATGACAAACGACACGAACCACGACCCGGACGCAGAACGCATCACGACGGAACACACCGACCCTACGGCCACCTCCGACGAGTTCACCGTCACCCCTGACGCCGTCGACGGCGAGGTCGACTACCGAAAGCTCCTCGACCGGTTCGGCGCGGACGAACTCACCGACGATCAGCTCGACCGCTTTCCAGCGCCGCCACACCCACTGCTCCGTCGCGGGATCTACTACGCGGGCCGCGACGTCGACCGACTCCTCGCCGCCGTCGAGACCGACGAGCGGGTTTCGGTCGTCACCGGCGTCGGCCCGTCGGGACCGATGCACCTCGGCCACGTCTTCGCCTTCTACTTCGCGCAGTGGCTCCAAGCGGAGACCGGCGCGCACGTCACGATCCCGCTCTCGGACGACGAGAAGTTCCTCTCGAAGGATCAGACGGGAGCCGAGACTCGTGCCTACACCCGTGAGAACCTTCGGGACCTCCTCGCGGTCGGCTTCGACCCGAAACGTACCCGGATAGTGGTGGACACCACCGACGCCGACCTCGTCTACCCGCTCGCGGTCGCGCTTTCCGAACACGTCACGCCCGCCGCCCGCGACGCGGTCTACGGCGAGCCGGCGAACATCGGGATGGGATTCTACCCCGCGGTCCAGGCGACCCACCTCCTGCTTCCCCAACTCATCGACGGCCCCCACACTACCACGGTGCCCATCGCCGTCGACCAGGACCCACACGTCCGACTCGCCCGCGATATCGCCGCGAAGGAGCGCCTGCCGGTCGAGAAACCCGGCGCGCTCCTCTCGACGTTCCTCCCAGGGCTCGACGGGCCGGGCAAGATGAGCTCCTCCGACGATTCCCCCACCATCCAGCTCACGGACGACCGCGAGACGGTCCACGAGAAGCTCAAACGGGCGTACTCCGGCGGTCAGGGGAGTATCGAGGCCCACCGCGAACAGGGTGGCGACCCCGAAATCGACGCGGCGTTTCAGTTGCTTCAGGCCTTCTTCGAGCCGGACGACACCGAACTCGACCGCCTCGCCCGCGAGTACCGTTCTGGTGAGCTGTTGAGTGGCGAGCTCAAAACCGCCGCCGCCGACCGGATCGCCGACTTCCTCGATGCGCACCAAGCCCGACGGCCAAGCGAGGCCGACCTCGACGCCGCGCTCGTGCCGTATCGGGTGACGGCCGGTGAGCGCGACCGAGCGCTGTCGCGGGTAGGGTTCGGGTAGGGTTTCGTCTGCTGTTCGATGCGTGTGTTCGGACTCCAACACTGTCCCACCACGCACCACGATCCTCCCCAACCGATTCGCTCCGTTCGCTAACGCTCGCTCCACTCATCTCACGCCGATTTGCGCCCGGTGCTCACTGCGGCTCACAGCTCACTTCGTTCACCGTTCGCATCGAGGTCCGAGCGAAGCGAGGACCTCGCCGTTCGCACACAGGCGACGAGCGCGCGCCGTCCGTGACGGCACCGCACCCGCTCGCCGGCTGTGGATATTCGTCGAGCACATCTCGGATCCCCCATCTCGCCCGCTGCGAAGAATTGAAACCCGTCTATTCCGTAGCGGGCGCATGCAACACGTGACGATTCCGCAGGACCGTATCGGCGTGCTGATCGGCGAGGGCGGCGCGACGATGCGCGAGATCGAGGAGGAGGCCGAGATCCGGCTCGATATCGACTCCGAGACGGGCTCGGTCGGCGTCGAGACCGTCGGCGACCCGGTACAGGGGCTCAAGGGCCCGGACATCGTGAAGGCCATCGGCCGGGGCTTCGCGCCCGAGGAGGCGCTGACGCTGCTCGACGACGACGTGATGACCCTCCAGATCGTCGACGTCGAGTCCGCGACCCGGAACAAGAACGACCTCACGCGACAGAAGGGCCGCCTGATCGGCGAGAACGGCCGGACCCGCCAGCTGATGGAGGAGCTCTCGGGAGCCTCGGTCGTGATCTACGGGACGACGGTGGGGATCATCGGCCTCCCGCAGGCCGTCGAGGTGGTCCGAAACGCGGTCGAGATGATTCTGGATGGCGCACCCCACGGCGCGGTCTACTCCTACCTCGAACGCAAACACAACGAGCTCAAGAACCCCGGGATGGAGTACCACCAGTTCACCGGTTGATGCGACCCCCGGCACGCCCTCCTCGCGCGGGACCGGCGCGGCGCTTAAACCACTGCCTGTCATTCGGTTCGCATGAGCGCGATCGATGCCGAGAACGTCGTCGTCACCTACGCCGACGGCACCGAGGCGGTCCGCGGGGTGGACCTCGAGGTGCCCGAGGGCGAGTTCTTCGGATTTTTGGGACCCAACGGCGCGGGCAAGACCACGACGATCAAGACCTTCACCACGCTCTTGCGCCCGACCGGCGGGACCGTAACGGTCAACGGCTTCGACGTGGCGAGCGAGGCCCAGTCGGTTCGCGAGTCGATCGGCTACATGGCTCAGCACACCAGCGTCGACGAGGAACTCACCGCGCGCGAGAACATCCGCTTCGCCTGCGAGGCCTACGGCGTGGCGCGCGCCGAGCGCGCCGACCGGATCGACGAACTCCTCGACCTCGTGGACCTGGCCGACGTCGCCGACAAGGAGGCGAGCGAGTTCTCGGGCGGGATGAAGAAACGCCTCGACGTGGCGACCGCGCTGGTTCACGAACCGCCGCTGGTCTTCCTCGACGAACCGACGACGGGACTGGACCCGAAGGCCAGGATCCGCCTCTGGGAGTACTTCCGGGAGATCAACCGCCAGGGCACCACCGTCTTCCTCACGACCCAGTATCTCGAAGAGGCCGACGAGCTCTGTGACCGGCTCTCGGTGATCCAAGACGGCAAGATCGTCGCCACCGACGCGCCCGACGCGCTCAAATCCCAGGTCGGCGGCGACGTGCTCGAAGTCACCATCGAGGACGCGACCGAGGACCAGAAAGAACGCGCCCGCGAGGTGGCCCACGAGTCCGGTCTGTTCGCCGACGGAACCATCGAGACCACCGAGGACGGCCTCTCGATCGCCGCCGAGAACGCCCGTCGGGCGGGCACCGACCTCCTGGTCGCACTCCGTGATGCCGGCTTCACCGTGACCGGCTTCGACATCCGATCCCCGACGCTCGACGACGTCTTCCTCGCCATCACCGGCGAACCCGCGGAGGATGCAGACGACGCGGACGAGGGATCCACCGAGGCCGAACCCGTCGCGTCGGGGGCTGCTCGATGACGGCGGCGGATGGCTCGGTCGAAACCGACACCGAAGCCGGGACAGGGGCCGCCGGAAGCGCCCGCCGGACCACCCACTCCAACGGCTTCCTCACGGACGTCTGGATCAACCTCAAACGCTGGATCGTCAAGACCACCCGCAACCCGTTCGTGATCTTCGGCTCGCTGGTCCAGCCGATCCTCTTCCTCGTGCTCTTCACCGCCGTCTTCGGGCAGGTCACCGGCGGCGCGCTGACCCAGGCGCTCGGCGAGGACGTGAGCTACGTCACCTACCTCGTGCCCGCGATCGTGATCCAGTCGGCGCTGGTGGCGGCCGCCGGCTCCGGGATCGGGCTGGTCGACGACATGGAGAACGGGATGTTCGAGAAGGTCCTCGTCTCACCGATCAACCGCGGTGCGATGTTCCTCGGGAAGGCGCTCTCCGAGGTCGTCCGGATCGTGATCCAGACGGTCATCATCCTCGGGCTCGGCTACCTGCTCGTCTGGCTCGACACCGGTGGGTCGCTCGGGAGCTACATCCGAACCGGCTTCCTCGGCGCGGTCGGGGTCGTCGTGGTGGCGGTGGTCTTCGCGATCTGGTTCACGGCCTTCTCGAACATCGTCGCGCTCGTGACGCGGGACCAGGAGTCGACGATCATCGGCGCGAACCTCCTCCAGTTCCCCCTCCTCTTCGTGTCGAGCGCGTTCCTCCCGGTGAGCGTCCTCCCCGGCTGGGTCAGAACCCTCGCGACGGTCAACCCGATCACCTACGGCGTCGACGCCGCGCGCGTCCTGATGCTCGGGGAGAACGTCCCCTCGGTGCTCGATATCACGGCGTTCGGTGGGGTCTGGAACGTCCTGCTCCCGTCGCTCGCCATCCTGCTCGCGCTCGACCTCGTGCTCGGCGCGATAGCGGTCAGGTCCCTGAACCGGGCGTCGAGTTCCGCGACGTAGGGTTTCGATTAGAGCTCGTAACGCTCGCCGTCGACCGCGAGCGGTTCCTCGAACGCTTCCTCCACTGGGTAGAAGTGGGCGGTGTGGACCAGTCGCGTCTCGCTCGCGTCGAGTTCGTCGGCCAGCGCGAGCGCGCCCTCGCGGGTCATGTGTTTGGTGGCGAACGTGCGGGGCACTCCCTCCCCGTCGTAGTGGTCGCCGCCGGCGGGGTGGCCCTCGCACATCGACGCGGGAACGATCGCTTCGGCCAGCAGGAGGTCGGGGTCGGCGAGGCGTGCGCGCGACTCGTCGGGGATCCCGAAGTTGGTGTCGCCGGTGATGGAGAGCTTCGCGTCCGCGGACTCGATCACGACGCCGTAACAGACGAGCGGCGGGTGTTCGACGGGGACCAGCGTCACTGAGAGGCCACAGACCTCGAACGACTCGAAGGGGGCGTGGCCGTGGACCGTGACTTGGTCGAGGTAGTCGTACCGGTCGGCCACGCCCTCGGCGACGCTCTCGCCGGTCTTCGGGTCGGTCTCGTTCGCGGCGTGGACAGGCAGGTCCGAGAGCACCCGGAAGGCGTTGCCGAGGCCGTCGACGTGGTCGAAGTGGATGTGGGTGATCAGGGCGGCGTCGGGCAGGGCGACGTCGTTCGTGAGGAACTGGTGTCTGAAGTCCGGGCTGCAGTCGATCAGGAGCGATTCGTCCGTTCGTTCGTTGCGGACGTGAACCGAGAACCGGCTCCGCTCGACGCCGCGCTCGCGGGCCGCCGTGCAGGTCTCACAGTCACAGCCCACCGTCGGGGTCCCGGTGGTGTCGCCGGTCCCGAGCAGCGTGACCTCCATCTCAGTGGTCGTGGTCGTGACTGTGATCGTGGTCGTGTCCGTCGTGGTCGTGACCGCCGCCGTCGGCGCTGATGTCGCCGCCGGCCACGAGCGCGTCGTGGTCGCCCTCGATCATGTCGAGGTCTTTCAAACTATCGCGCTCCTCGAAGTCCTGGACCGCGGCTTCGAGGTCGGCCTGGGTCAGCACGGTTCGCTCCTCGGTCAGTGCGTCGAGCACCGCCTCGCGGAGCACGAGTCTGAGATCGCTGCCGGTGAGACCCTCGGTGTCGGCGGCGAGCGCCTCGGGGTCGAAGTCCTCGATCTCCATCTCCTGGGTGATGATCCGGAGGATGTCCGAACGCATCAGCGAGTCGGGCTTCGGGAAGTTCACGATCTCGTCGAAGCGCCGCCACGCCGCCGCGTCGAGCTGGTCCGGGTGGTTGGTCGCGCCGATGAGGAGCACCTCGTCGTTGATCAGGCTGATCTCGTCGATCGACTTCAGGAGGGTGTTGACCGCGCGCTTGAGCGCGACGTGTTCGTCGGAGTTCCTAGTCTTGGCGACGAAGTCGAACTCGTCGATGAAGAGGATGCACGGCGAGAGGCGTTTGGCGACCTCGAAGGTCTTCTCGACGTTCTTGGCCGTCTCACCTAGGTACTGACTCGTCACCATCGAGAGTTTGACCTCCACGAACGGGAGATCGAGTTCGTGGGCGAGCGCCCGCGAGGTCGTGGTCTTGCCCGTTCCCGGCGGGCCGACGTAGAGGAGTTTCCCGATCTCGCGCAGGCCGATCTGGGCGAGGTAGTCGCGGTGTTCGATCGCCTTCATTATCTTCTGGATCTCGTTCTTCTGGTCCGCGGTCAGCACGAGGTCGTCGAGGGTCATCTCGACCTCCTCGGGTGCGCGGATCTCCACGAGGTCGAGCATCTCCTCGTCCTCCTCCTCGTCGAAGTACTCCTCCAGCAGGCTGTCGATCCAGACGCGGTCGGCGTGCATCGGCCGGTTCGCCTCGCGGGCGGTCTCGTAGTCGACCCCCTCGACGTCGACCGCCGCCGCGAGCGTCGGGTTCGCCAGCAGCCGGTCGGCGTCGGCGCGGTCGGCGAACCACTCGGTCGCCATCTCGTGTTCGGAGAGGGTGATCGAGCCCGCGAAGTCGTCGTGGTCGGTGAACATCAGTCCCGAGACCGCCCCCCACGGGTCGCCGACGCCGGTGGCCTCGCGGGCGTTGGTCTCGTTCGCGGTGAGCGGGCGCTCGATCCCGCCGCCGTCCCAGAGCGCGCGCCGGTAGGCCGGCGGGAGGTCGTCGGGGTCGCGGTCGCGGTCGTTGTTGTAGATGTGCGTCGTGAGGAGAAATTCGACGACGTCCAGTTCCGAACTGCTCATTCCGGGCCGTTAGCGGTTCCGAACGAATAAGACCGTCGAAGCGCGGCTCGGGTCGCGTAAACCACAATGAAAGAACGGCGAGTTTAGGTGGGATTTAACCGGATTCGGCCCCGAAACGGGGGTATGGCCGACACCACTCCGGTGGTCGTTGCGGCGTATCGAACGGCCCAGGGCAAGGAGGACGGCGTGTTCTCGGAGGTCCGGAGCGAGGACCTCTCGATCCCGTTGATCAACGAGATCCTCGCCGAGACGGGGCTCGCGGGCGACGACGTCGACGACCTGATGTGGGGTTGTGCCCAGCAGCGCGGCGAGCAGGGCAACAACGTCGCGCGGGTCATCTCGCTGCTCTCGGATCTGGGCGAGTCGGTCCCCGCGACGACGATCAACCGCTGGTGTGCCTCCTCGGCCCAGTCGATCATCTCGGCCTCGGACGCGATCCGGGCGGGCCAGCGCGACGCCGTCCTCGCGGGCGGGGTCGAGAGCATGAGCCGGGTGAAGATGGGACAGAACTCACAGAACATGCATCCGCGGCTCAACGAGAACCACAACGTGGCCGCGCTCCAGATGGGGATGACCGCCGAGGAGGTCGCCGAACGCTACGACGTCACCCGCGAGGCCCAAGACGAGTACGCGGCCCGCTCCCAGCAGCGCGCGGTCGAAGCAACCGAGGAGGGCCGCTTCGACGACGAGATCGTTCCCGTCGACAACGGCGAGGAGACGATCGACACCGACGAGGGGCTTCGGCCGGGGACCACCGCCGAGAAGCTCGCCGACCTCCCCACCGTCTTCAAATCCAAGGGCACGGTGACGCCGGGCAACGCCTCGCAGGTCTCCGACGGCGCGGCGGCGACGCTGATCACCAGCCGCGCGTTCGCCGACGACCACGGGCTCGACGTGCTGGCCGAGGTCGGGGGCAACAACGTCGCGGGCGTCGAGCCCGAGGTGATGGGTATCGGTCCCGTGCCCGCCACGCGAGGGCTGCTCGACCGCGTCGGCCGGGAGATCGACGACTACGGGCTGGTCGAACTCAACGAGGCGTTCGCCTCACAGACCCTCTACAGTCAGCGCGAACTCGGCATCGACGATGATATCTTCAACGTCAACGGCGGCGCGATCGCGATCGGCCACCCGCTCGGGGCGAGCGGCGCGCGTCTCCCGGTGACGTTGATCCATGAGATGGCAAAGCGAGACGTCGACCGCGGGATCGCGACCGAGTGCGTCGGCTTCGGGCAGGGCGCGGCGATCGAGTTCTCGCGACCGTAACCCGGCCTCCCCGCGTCACTCGGCCGTTCGACCCGTCCACGAACTGTTTTTCGCGACCGTGCGGCACACTTCGCCGGTCTCAGTAGAGGTCGTCGAGGTCGCGCTCGACGTGGCTGTGCTCCTCGGCCGGGAACGCGCCGGTCTCGACCGCCTCGACGTACGCCGACAGTGCACTGTCCATCTCGCGCTTGACGTCGCCGAACGCCTCGGCGAACGGTGGCAGCCGGTTGCTCGTCCCGAGCACGTCGTTCACCACGAGCACCTGGCCGTCGCAGTCGGGGCCCGCGCCGATGCCGATGGTTGGGATGTCGATCTCCGCGGTGACCTGTGCCGCGAGGTTCGCGGGGACGTGTTCGAGCACCAGCGCGAACGCGCCCGCGTCGGCGTGGGCGGTCGCGAGGTCGGCGATCTCCCGGGCGGCCTCCTCGGACGTTCCCTGACGGGCGTAACCCAGCTGGTTGACCTTCTGTGGGGTGAGCCCGAGGTGGGCCATCACCGGAACCCCGAGCTCGGCGAGCCGCTCGGTGAGGGCAACGGTGTGCGGGCCGCTCTCGAGTTTGACGGCGTGGGCGTTCGCCTCCTTCATCATCCGGCCCGCGTTCTCGATGCTCTCGGCCTCGCTCACCCCGAAGCTCAGGAAGGGCATATCAGCGATCACGAGCGTCTCGTCGGTCGCGCGAGCGACCGCGGCGGTTCGGGAGGCGACCTCGTCGACCGTCACGGGGATGGTCGAGTCGTAGCCGAGCGCCGCGTTGCCCATGCTGTCGCCGACCAGCACCGCGTCGACCCCCGCCGCCTCGCAGGCCGCCGCGGTCGGCGCGTCGTAGGCGGTCACCATCGTGAGCGGCGCGTCGCCCGCCCGGAACTCCCTGACTGTCGTCGGCATGGCGGATCCTCCACCGGCCGCCGGGGTAAACGTATCCAAACCGGCCCGATCGGACGGGTTTATGCGCTCGCGGCCCGATGAGCCCCCAGTGCCCGAACTCGTCGAGACCAGTGACCCCGAGGGGGTCGACTACGGCTGGGTGATGCAGACCACGTTCGTGCTCACCATCGTGGTCGGCGCACCCATCGTGGCGGCGCTCTCGGTCGGCACGCCGCTCGCCTCCTGGGAGTCACGGGTCTCGTTCGCGGTCCGAGTCGGTGCGGTGGTCTGGGTGCTCGTCGCGCTCGCGGTCTACGGCTACGCCCGCCGGATGACGAGGGAGTGATTCAGAGGGTCGTCGGCCCGTCGCCGACGTAGGAAAAGCGCGTCCCGGCGCGGTCGGCGGTCGTCTCGTCGCTCGCCGAATCCCCGACGAACAGCGTTCGCGCCGGGTCGGCGTCGAGACCCTCGATCGCCGTGAGGAGCGGTTCGGGTGCGGGTTTTCGCTCGGCCACCGAGTCCCGGCCGACGACGGTGTCGACGTGCTGGGCGAGGTCGTGAGCGTCGAGCGCGATCCGGCAGGCCGCCTCGCAGTTGAGCGAACAGACGCCCGTCGGCAGCCCATGGTCGATGCTGTCGGCGAGCGGGAGCCGGGTCGAGGCGTGTGCGCCGTCGCGCTCGGCGGCCGCGATCATCGATTCCACACCGGAGACCCCCGCCGCCTCGGCCACGTCGAGCAGGTCCCACGCGTCGCGGTCACCGGGGTCGAGGCCTTCCTCTCGCAGGACAGCCTGGATCTCGGTGTCGAGTTCGGCCCAATCGACCACGAGGCGAACCAGGGTGCCATCCAGGTCGTAGACGACCGCCTCGACGTCCGCGGGGATCTCGACGGTGCCGGGATCGGCCACGCGTTCGTCGGTCATCGGTCCAGGACCTCGCGAGCGATGACGTCCTTTTGAATCTCACTCGTCCCCTCGTAGATCGGCAGGATCTTGGCGTCGCGGTAGAGCCGCTCGACCCCACCTTCCGTGGTGTAGCCGTAGCCGCCGTGGATCTGCACCGCCTCGTTCGCGACCGACACCGCCGTCTCGCTCGCGGCGTACTTCGCCATGCTCGCCGCTTCTCGATAGTCCTCGCCCGCGTCGGCCCGCCGGGCCGCGTCCCGCACGAGGAGCCGTGCGGACTGGGTGTCGGTTCGCATCTCGGCGAGTTTGTGGCGGATGGTCTGAATATCACTAAGAGGACCGCCGAACTGCTCGCGCTCGCCGGCGTACGCGACCGATTCGTCGAGGGCGTGCTGGGCGAGTCCGACGGACTGGGCGGCGATGGCGATCCGACCCCCGGTCAGGATCGAGAGCGCCGCCGAGAGCCCGCGTCCGACCTCCGTGAGTCGGTTCTCCGCGGGGATCCTCGCGTCGTCGAACGTCAGGGTGGTGGTGTCGCTCGCCCGAAGCCCGAGTTTGTCCTCCTTCTTCCCGACGCTGAGACCGTCGGTGTCCTTCGGCACCACGAACTGCGTGATCGTACTCTCGTCGTCACGGTCGGTCTTCGCGAACAGGATCACCACGCCCGAGCGCTCGCCGTTGGTGATCCACTGCTTCTCGCCGTCGATGACGTACGCATCGACCTCGCCGTCGCTTCCCTCGACGGGTTTCGCCTGCGTCATCATCGCCGCAGGATTCGAGCCCGCGTGGGGTTCCGAGAGCGCGAACGCGCCCACGGGTCGACCCGAACTCATCTCGGGGAGCCAGCGCTCGCGCTGGGCCTCGTCCCCGAACTCCGCGAGACAGGAGGTGGCGAGACAGTGGACCGAAAGCGCGGTCGCCACCGCGAGGGTGCCGCCCGCGAGCTCCTCGTTCACCAGCGCGTAGGTCACCGAATCCGCGTCGAAGCCGCCGTACTCCTCGGGGGTCGTCAGTCCGGTGAGGTCAAGGTCGGCGAGGTCGTCCCAGACGGCCTCGGGGAACGATTCCTCCCGGTCGGCGCGCGCTGCGACCGGGCGGATCTCCTCGCGGGCGAACTCCCGGACGGTATCCCGGATCGCGCGCTGTTCGGCGGTGAGGTTCATACCCCGCCCTCGGCGGCGGGCCGGCAAAAAGCACCCGCTCGGCTACTCGTCGACGAGACGAACGTCGAACCGGGATTCGAGCGCCGCCACGACGGAGCCGCCGACGCCCGCCCGCGCCGCCCCGCCCTCCTCAACGGCCCGGACGTCGTTCGCGTCGAGGTCGAGTTCGTCGGCGAGCTCCTCAACACCGAGCCCCGCGTCCTCGCGCGCCTCGCGTGCCCGGTCGCCGTAGCCCGACACGAGGTAGGGGAGTTGGTCGGAGTCGTAGTTCGTGCCCTCCTCCTCCCAGTGCGTGGAGTCACCCATCCCCGCGTCTGCGAACCGCGCGACGTTCTGGGCCGCGCGCCGTCGGCTGTTCTGCTCGCGCTGGGCCTCGGTCTCGTGCTCGTCGTGGGCCGATTCCCGCCGCTCCGTGGTGGTCTCGCCGTGCGGGACGCAGTCCCGACAGAGTTCGAGTTCGGCCCCCGCGACGGTGGCGGTCGTGAGGTCGCCGGTCTCCTTTCCACAGAGTTCACAGGAATCCCCGCCGCCGCTCGAATCGCCGGTGGAGTACTTTGGCATGGCTCGGTTTGGGGGCCCACGATAATAATCCGTCCGCAAACCGGGCGATTAAACCGCCGCTCCACGTGTGGAGCGTGTGAGCGCCGACAGCGACGAGGGCGAGACGAATGGGCTCGACGTGACGGCCTGCGAGCGCTGTCCCGACCTCTGTGATTCTCGAAATCGGATCGTGAACGGAACGGGACCCGAAGACGCCGAAGTCGTGTTCGTCGGGGAGGGACCCGGCGAGCAGGAGGACCGCGTGGGCCGGAGCGGCAGCGTGCTCGACGACGCGCTCCGGGACGCGGGCCTCGCGCGCCGCGACGTCCGGAGCACCAACTGTGTGCGGTGTCGCCCGCCCGAGAACCGCGACCCGCACACCGAGGAACTCGACAACTGCCGGGGCTACCTCGAAACCGAGATCAGCGGGATCGACCCCGAGGTCGTCGTTACCCTTGGAAAAGTTCCCTCCCAGCACCTCCTCGGGCGCGACGTCGCGGTGACGAAGGAAGCCGGGGACATCGAGGAGGTCCGGTTCGCCGGGGCGGCCCACCGGGTGCTCGTCTGCGTCCACCCCGCGGCCACCCTCTACGATTCGAGCCAGCAGGAGACCTTTCGGCGGACCATCGCGACGGCGGCGGAGTTCGGCGGGGCGGGTG
>NZ_QZWE01000035.1:0-30164 GCF_003602035.1 Halococcus sp. IIIV-5B
GCGATGTGCGGGGTGGGCGAGTCATCGAAGAGGTCCCGAAGCGCCGGCCGGCCGTATGCGGCCATGCCAACGCTTGTCTCCCCCAGAACTTAAATCGTGCGGCGAGGGTCGTTTCGGGTCTCGGTCGGCCGTAGGAGGTGCCACGTCGACGAAGCGGATCAGGACACCCAAGTTTTCGCGCCACGGACGGTCGGACGGTACTCGATACAGTCAATGAGATTTCGAAACGCCACCCTGTTCGTGGCACTGTCGATAGCGTGGGGGTCCGCGTTCACGGCGATCAAGGCGGGGCTGGAGTTCTTCCCGCCGGTGCTCTTCGCCGCCGTTCGCTACGACCTGGCCGGTATCCTGATGATGGCCTACGTCCTCCTGACGACGGACCACTGGCTCCCGAGGGACCGCGACGAGTGGTTGGTGGTCGGCATCGACGGCTTACTGTTGATAGCCGCCTACCACGCCTTCCTGTTCATCGGCGAGCAAGGGACGACCAGCAGTGCGTCGGCCATCGTCGTCAGCCTCTCGCCGATACTGACCACCGTCTTCGCCAGGGCGTTCCTCCCCCACGAACGACTCACCACCGTGGGGACCATCGGCCTCGTGCTCGGGTTCGTCGGCGTCGGCATCCTGAGCAACCCCGATCCGGGGAACCTCCTCGGGACGAGGACGGTCTCGCTCGGCTTCGTGTTCGTCGCGGCGGTGGCGTTCGCCCTGGGAAGCGTCCTCACCCAGCGGCTCGACACCGAGATGCCGGCCAGGACGATGGAGGGCTGGTCGATGGTCATCGGTGCCGGGCTGTTACACGCGGCGAGCGCCGGCATCGGAGAATCGGCCGCCAACGTCGACCTGACCCTCGAAGCTATCGGCGCGTTGGTCTTCCTCTCGGTCGTCTCCAGCGCCATCGGCTTCCTGATCTACTTCGACCTGCTGAAGCGTCTCGGCTCGATAGAGATCAACCTGGTGTCCTATGCGGCCCCGGTCGTCGCCACGGTCACGGGGTTCGTCTTCCTCTCCGAGACGCCGACCGCGCTCACGGTCGTCGGTTTCGGGTTCGTCTTCGGCGGGTTCGTGCTCCTGAAACGGCGGACGATCCGGAACCAGATCGTTCGAAACCGGTCGTACGCGGACTGAGGGCTTCGAACCGCCGGCGGTCGTCGTACCCGTTCGGGCACGTCGGGTTGGTCGCCGCTATCGATAGGATGCCCCTCTGAGACGTCTATCGCAGGGGGACGGACGACGATGGGCTTCGTTCGGCCGCTCACTCCGAGAACGCTTCGCGGAGCGCCGCGCGGTCCTCGGGGTCGAGGTCGGTCACGAGGTCGGCGGTGAAGGGGCTCTCGGCGAGCGTGGCGAACGCGCGCTCGGTCTTCTCCCGGATGCGCTCGACGGCCGCCTCGACCGTCTCGATCGAGGCGTCGCGCTCGTCGGCGATCGCCACCGGGTCGGTGCCCGCCGCGAGGGCGGCCGCGACCGCGCGCTCCTCGTGGCTGAGGATCGACTGGGTGGTCTCCTCGGTCATGACCGATCCGGGAGGGCACGCGGTAAATGAGTGACTACCCGTGCCGATCAGCCGAGGGCTGCGACGGCGACCGCGTGGGGGCCGTGGTCGCCGTCGAGTTCGACCGACTCGACCACCCGGTCGGCGAGCGCCGCGCGCCACTCGTCCACCGCCGCGGTGTGGCGCTCGTGGTGGCGTTCGACGGTGTACTCGACCTCGGGGTCGTCCCGGAGGCGCTCCTCGGTCGCGTCGGGAGTCGGGTGGGGTGGAGCATCGACGAGACGTCCCGGGTCGATGTGGAGCGGTGCGGGGCCGCCCGCGTACTCTCCCTCGTGCTCGACGTGGATCCGCGCGCGCATCCGGGGGGTGAACGGCGGCGTCACCCGGAGCACCGTCCGCGGGCCGGCCGTGTGGTTGGCCTCGACCGCCGTCACGATGTCGTCCGTGTGGACCGCGATCGAGCGGATCGTGCGATAGTCGCCGTCGTCCGGCATTCCCGGCGGTACGCGGTCCGCGTTCCTAAACCATCCGGGCGAGGCCGCGAGGGTTTCAGAACGCTTTTGCTCGCGCCGAATCTTCTCGAAGGATATGGATCGACGAGGCTATCTCGCGCGGGTCGGGGCCGTGAGCATCGGCGGATTCGCGCTGCTGGCGGGCTGTTCGGGGAACGGCGACGGGAGCGATGGAAACGGAAGCGGCAACGGGAGCGACCCGGGCGGCGGAACGCCCGCCGACGAGGAGAGCGGCGAGGACGGGACCGCGGCGAGCGGGGCGGACGGCGAGGACGGGTCGGCCGCGTCCACCTCGACCGCGGCGGAGGAGGAGGGAGAGATACTCACGACCGGTGACGAGGCGCTCGACACCGGGCAGGCTCCACCGAGCGTCACCGCGACCCAGTACGAGAACACCGCCACCGTCCCCGAGGTCGACGGGCTCGAAACCGGGCAAGCACCGAACGCGGGCGGGAACAACTCCAGTAGCTGAGGCGCACCACCGAGAACGGGGTTTTTCGTTGGAGAGCGGGTTACTGCTCGCCTGCACGCGCCGTGTCGATGCGCTCGCGCTGGTCGTCGGAGAGCGAGATCTCGACCGCGCCGACGTTGTCGTCGAGTTGGTCGGTGGTGCGCGCGCCGACGATCGGGACACACGTGAACTGCTCGCGCTCGATGAGCCACCGGAGCGCGACCTGGGCCGGCGTCGCGTCGAGTTCGTCGGCGATCGCCCGAACCTCGTCGAGGACGTCCCAGCCACGGTCGGAGACGTAGTAGTCGTCGAAGAACTCGTCGAAGGTCCCCCGCGAGCCGTCGGGCGATTCGACGTCGTGGGTTCCCTCGCCAGCGCGCTCGTACTTCCCGGTGAGGAAGCCGCCCGCGAGCGGCGAGTACGGACAGACAGCGAGGTCCTGGTCGGCGCAGACGTCCAGGTACTCGGCGACGTCGTCGTAGTAGGCGGCGTGGAAGAGCGGCTGGGTGACGTCGAACCGTTCGAGGTTTTCCACGTCCGACTTCCAGAGCGCCTTCGTGAGCTGCCAGCCCGCCATCGTGCTCGCGCCGAGGTAGTTGACCTTCCCCTTGCGGACGAGGTCGTTGAGGGTGCGGAGCGTCTCCTCGATCGGGGTATCCTCGTCGAAGCGGTGGATGTAGTAGAGGTCGAGGTAGTCGGTGCCGAGCCGGTCGAGGGTGCCCTCTATCTGGGTGCGGATGTGTTTGCGCCCGAGACCGCTGCCGTTGGGGTTGTCTGGGTCGAAGCCGAAGAAGACCTTCGAGGCGATGACGTAGTCCTCGCGGTCGCGGCCCTCCAGCCAGTTCCCGATGTACTTCTCAGCCGTGCCGTTCGGGTCGCCGTAGACGTTCGCCGTGTCGATGAAGTTGATGCCGTGGTCGGCGGCGGCGTCGAGGAGCTCGTGGCCCTCCTCCTCGTCGGTTTCGAGCACGTCGCCGGTTCGCTTGCCGAAGCGCCACGTCCCGAAACAGAGTTCTGAAACCGTCAGTCCCGTCGAGCCGAGTGTCGTGTATTCCACATCGGCCGATCGACGGTTGTCCACAAAGCGATTCGGGATGCGGCGGTTCGGACGAGCGCGTCCGACGTCGCCTCAGTCGTCGCACTCGTTCCAGGTCTCCGGGTTCGCGTCGGGCCCGCCGGCGGTGTCGGAGTCGACGAACGCCGCGAGCCGCCGGAGTTCGACCCGAAGTTCTCGCCGGCCCAGCACGGCGAACCCGAGCGCGACCACCGCGAAGCCGAGGACGGTCGTCGGGGTGATGGACTCGCCGAGGAGGAGCCAGCCGCCGACCGCCGACACGACGGGCACGACGTAGAACGCGAGGTTCGCCCGGATCGCGCCGACGTCGTCGAGCAGCCCGAAGTAGACGATGTAGGCGATCGCGCCGGAGAACAGACCGACGTAGCCGAGTGCGAGGAGCGCTGTGGGCGTCCACTCGATCGCGCTCAGCTGCTCGCCCGCGCCGAACGCGACGAGGTGACAGAGGAGCGCCCCGACAGGCACGCCCCACGCCGTCCGGGCGATGCTCGTGTAGTCGGCGTCGGCCCACCGGATCAGCACGCTCCCGAGCGCGGCACACACCGCCCCGCCGAACAGGACGAGGTACCCGGCGAGACCGCTGTCGAGCAGGGTCGCCGGGTCGATACCCACGACGAGCGCGACGCCGACGAACGCGACCGCCATCCCGACCGCGCCGTACTCCGGCAGCGACTCGTCGGAGAGGAGGAGGGCGGCGAAGATCGGGGTCAGCACGGGGTTGAGGCTGAAGACGATCGAGGCCACCGCGCTCGTGGCGTACTGCTGCCCGACGAACAGACACGCGTTCGCCAGCCCGATCGCGAACACGCCGGCCGCGAGCGACCCCAGAACGTCGTTCCTGGTTCGTGGGATCCACTCGGACCGGTCGTGGGTCAGCACCACGAACCCGAGCAGGAGGACCGTGGCGATGTCGAACCGAAACGAGACGAACAGCAGCGGCGGGATGTAGGCGATGCCGGCCTTCGCCGCGACGAACGTCCCGCCGAACAGCAGGGCCGTCGCGACGAACAGCAGGGGGACCCGGTGGCGCGCCACCCCTACCGCTCCCTCCGGTTCGACACGACGGGTCCGTTCATACAGTCGAAACGGCGTTGCGGGTGAAATACCTGTCCAGAAACGCCGACGACACCTGATCGGCTTTCACCGCGCGACGCGTATTCACGGCGTGAATCGACCGCGACGAGGTCCCGCCATCCGGCGATCACACGGCCGATACCGAACGACGAAGCCGGTTCGGAGCGACCGGTCGAACGTCACACGGAATTTTAGGCAACCCGAAAAACCGAAACGGCTTTACCTCTTTAGGGTTGCCTAAAACCATGGGCACGTTCGTCTCCGGATGGTCGGCCCCGGCGGATTCGAGGGAAGCGGTCGGCCATCCGGCAGCGCAGGTCGAATCGAGTACGGGGACGACCCGGTCATGAGCTCCCACCCGACGCTCCGCGAGATCCGTGCGCGGCTCGTCTCGCTCGCCAGCGAGGACGGCCGCTACGTCGTCGTCTGCGGGCGCACGGACGCCCGACCGGTGCCGGTCTCGGGGCTCCGGTTCACCGACCGTGCGACCGCGGCGAGCGCGGTTCGGGTGGCCGAGGTCTACCGCGCTCGTCTCCGTCGGTACGACCCTCGGCTCCCGTTCCACGAGTTCGTCGTCCACGAGACGGCCGCGACCGACCCGCGGGGCCAGCACCGGCGGGTGCCCGTGCCGGTCGGCTGCGACGATCCCTCACCGGCGAGTGACCGCGAAACGGCCGGTATGGCGGGTGACGACCGATGACCGTCGAGACGTACGTCGAGCGCGCACGGAACCGAGTGGACGACGAGCGAACCACCACCGAGAACAAACGAGCGGCCTACCGCCGGTTCGTCGCGAGCGTGAAGGAGACGCCGACCGACTCGCCGGTCGGCCGTGGCGGCGGCCCGACCGCGATCGGGTCAGTGACGGCGGCGAGTTCGACGGGGTCGAGCGGCTGCGACCGGGTCCGCGAGCGGTTCGCCGACACCGTGGCCGGCCACCGAACCGTCGATTCGGACCCCGCCGACGGGCTCCTCGAAACCGTCGCCGCCGAGCTCTCGGAGGGCGTCGCGGTCGCGCTCGCGCCCGCGAACGGTGCCGCGAACCTCACCGACGGGCTGAAACAGCGTGTGGTCTCGGAGGCGACCACCCGCCAGCACGAGCTCCGCGTCATGGCGCGCGCCCTCGAAACCGAGGCCGAATCGCTGGCGGCGGCGAACGAGGCGCTCGGCGACGTCATCGAGTGGCTCGTCGAGGCGAACGAGACGCCGCTCACCGACTGCGACTTCGACGCGCTGGCCGAACGGCACGACCGGCTCGCGACCCACCGGGAGCGCTGCCGGACGGTCGCGCGCGACCGGCAGGGCGTGCTTCGGACCACGACGAGCATCGACGCGGCGATCGGGCTCGCTCAGCGGGAACTCACTGGCGGTCTCTACGAGGGGTTTTCGGTGAACTACCCCGTCCTCTCGACGGCCGTCCGACTCGACGGGCTGTGTGCGGACTGCCAGAACGTCGTGCGCGACCACCTCGTCCGACGCGTTTGACGACCCGACCGGGTCGAGCGCTGCCGAAGCGCTCGATGATGGGTTTTCCACCCATCGTCGTCCGGTCGTGACGGGGTCGATCGAGCGGGACCGAACGCGCCGGCTTTACGTCCCGACCACGGGTTCGCAAACGAATGACGGCGCGCGCTTCGGGGTGGTGGTCGCGGCTCGGCGGGTACGACACGCTGGGGCTCGCGGCGGGGCTCTGGTTCCTCGCGAAGTTCCTCCGCTACGGCATCTCGGCGCTGTTCCCCCAGTTCCAGACGGCCTTCGGGGTCTCGAACGCCACGCTCGGGGCCGCCTTCTCCGCGATGATGCTGCTCTACTCCCTCCTCCAGTTCCCGAGCGGGGCGCTCTCGGATCGGTTGGGAGAAGTCAAGATCATCGCCATCGGGAGCCTCGTGGCCGCACTCGGGGCGTTCGTGCTCGGGGTCGGGGCTCCGTTCGCGGTCGTGCTCGTCGGAATGGCGCTCGTGGGACTCGGGACCGGGACCCACAAGACCGTCGCCGTCGAGCTGCTCGCGCGGGTCTACCCCGCGCGCGTCGGGCGGTCGCTCGGGATCTTCGACACCATCGGTGCGCTCGGCGGCGTGGCCGCCCCCGCCGCGGTCGTGCTCGCGACGGGCACCGTGGGCTGGCGGGCCCTGTTCGCCCTCGGCGGGGTCTGCGGCGTCGCGCTCGTCGCGGGCGTCCTCCTCCGGGTGCCGCGCCGTGAGCGAACGGACACCGACGGGGAGCGCTCGCTCGCGATCCGCCCCTACCTCGTGCTCTTTCGCGACCGCCGGCTCGCCGCGTTCGTCGTCGTGACGTTGTGTTTCGGGTTCGCGTACAACGGACTCGTGGCGTTCCTCCCGCTCTACCTCACCCAGCGCGGCCTCGCGACCGGCACGGCCTCGTTGCTCTACAGCCTTCTCTTCGCCGTCAGTGTGGTCCAGGTCCTCACCGGCGGCCTCTCGGACCGGCTCGGCCGGCTTCCGCTCGCCGCGGTCGTGCTGAGTGTGGCGACCGCCGGACTGGTGGGGCTCATCGGCCTCGGGGGTCTCGTGGGTCTCGGCGCGGCCGTCGTCGTGCTCGGCCTCGGGGGCCACGGCTTCCGACCGATCCGCGCGGCACACCTCTCGACGACCATCCCCGAGGAGATCGCCGGCGGCGGGTTGGGCCTCGTGCGAACCCTCCTGATGGGCGTCGGGGCGGTCGCACCCGCGGTGGTCGGAGTCATCGCCGACGTCTCGGATTTCAGGGTCGCGTTCTCGCTGCTCGCGGTCTCGATGGCCGCCGGTGCGGTCGTCGCGGTCGGGCTCGCCGTCACCGAGCAGTAGCGTCCCAACGTCACCGAATCCACGAACAAAACTCCACGGAGGTTTATCAGCGAGCGAAAACGATTCGACGGGACCCGTCCAACCGAACGGGCATGGTTCCAGCGGAGGGCGAGGTCCGGTCGTACGAACGGACGTTCACCGAGGAGGACATCGAACGATTCGCCGAGCTCTCGGGCGATAGCGGGCGACAGCACGTCGAACGCGATGCGGAGTGACGGCTCATGGCACAGGGGCTGCTCACCGCGACGCTGCCGACCAAGATCGGTGGGGAGATGAACTACGTCGCGCGAACCCTCGACTTCGAGTTTCTCCAGCCGGTCTATGCCGGTGACACCATCAGCTGCGAGACGGAGATGGTGCGCGTCTCCGAAGAAGAACATCGAACCCTGCTAGCCTCCGAGTTCGTGTGCACGAACGAGGAGGGTACGGAAGTCCTCAGAGGCGAATCGGATGGACTGATCTCGAAATAGGCGAATCATCCCCTTTGACCGGATGGTACCTGTGGAATTTCGCGGTTTCGCGCACAAGCGTAGCATCCGCGAGCGAGGGCTTCGGCGGAGGCGGTTGCGGTGCGGTTAGTGGTTGTGGGGGCGGTTAGTGGTTGCGGAGAAGTTAGTGATTGTACCGCGAGCGAACGAAGTGAGCGAGCGGGCTGACGACTGACCAACGGGAAGGAGGAAGCTTTTGATCCACATTTTGCCAGCGAGGCCGCTCCGCGGCCGAGCGCAGCAAAAGGTGGGGATTGAATGGGCCGGCGCGAATTCGAATCGCGGTTACGGCCACCCGAAGGCCGAAGGATACCAAGCTACCCCACCGGCCCGCAGTCGGGTTGATGGCCACGACGGTGTTAACCCTTCCGTTCTATCCGGTGGCGGTGAGATAGACCGCGACGACGGCGAGCGCGATCCCCGCGCCCTTCTGGAGGGTGAACGACTCGCTGAGGAAGAGGATCGAGAGCAGCGAACTGCCCACCAGAAACATCCCGAAGATGGGGGTGACGACGCTCACCGGGCCCGCGGCGAGCGCGCGGTAGTAGGCGAGGATGCCGACCGCGAGGAAGACCCCTGCGGCCACCATGTAGATCCCGGTTCGACCCGTGAGGTAGGTGAGGAACTGGTCGCCCTCGTAGAGGCTCACCGCGACCGCCGCGAACAGGAGGATGCCGTTGGCGACCACCGCGACCACGCTGGAGGGCGCGTTTCGGATCGCGAGTGAAGCGAGCGGGGTGAAGATGCTGTAGCCGACGAGCGCGAACAGCGCCCAGCCGAGGTAGTTCATCTCGATATCACGAACTCCGGTCATCTGTGTTCATCCGGTCGTGGATTCGGGTTCGTACCGCCTGAACCCCTCGGTATCGAGCCAGTTGTGCGCCACCGGTATCGCGTGGTTCGCGTGGAGGCGCTCGGGGCCGAGGGTCACTCGCGCCGCGGCCCGCGCTTCGAGGAGGTCGGCCTCACCCGCGGTGAAGTCCCGGTGGTCCGAGAGCACGAACACCGGGTCCGCAGGCGGGTCGACCTCCCCCACCGGGTCGCCGTCCTCGTGGAGTTCGATCACGGTGCCATCGACCTCGTCGAGCACGTCCTCGAACCCGAACCGGACTATCGACACCCCCGGCGAACTCTCGGCCGCCATGTGGCCGATCGCGCCGTCCTTCGCGTCGAGTGCCCTGCGAACGAGCGCCGCCGTCGAGCGCTCGTCGGGGTTGAGGTTCCGCACCTCGCTCCCCTCGAAGCGCACCGTGAACTCGTCCTGCAAGACGAGCCAGACGCGGACGTCCTCGCGGATGCCGTGCGAGAGACACAGCGCCGCGGTCACGCACCGACAGAGCACGTCGAGGCGGCCCGCCGCACCGGCCAGGTCGTCAAGCGAGAAGTCGGGCGAGAGCGGCGCTTCGTGACCCAGAACGACGAACTGGCGCACGGCTACACCACCTGACTCGAAGCGACGCGCCCGCTCACCACGTCAGCCCCTCGTAGGTCATCCCCTCGCGCGGGTCGACGATCCGCCGGCCGTCGACGACTATCTGACTACTCATCGTCTCGAACTCGTCGTCGAGCGCCCCGAACTCGTCCCAGTCGGTGAGCACGAGCGCCCCGTGAGCATCGTCGAGCGCCGCCGCGGCCGAGTCGACGTACTCCACTTCTGGAAATTTCTCGGCCATCGCGTCGGCGGCGACCGGGTCGTAGGCCACGACGTCCGCACCGCGCTCCAGCAGCCCGTCGATGGCGACCGTCGCGCGCGAGCCACGGATGTCGTCGGTGCCGGGTTTGAACGCGAGCCCGAGCACCGCGATACGGTTCCCGTCGAGGTCGACGTGCTGGGCGAGCAGGTCGAGCATTCTCACGGGTTGGTTGTCGTTGACTCCGACCACCGCGTCGAGGAGCTGGGGTTCGTAGTCGGCCGAGCGCGCCGCCGCCCGGAGCGCGTCGGTGTCCTTCGGGAAACACGAGCCGCCCCACCCAACGCCGGACCGGAGGAACTTCTCGCTGATTCGCTCGTCGAGCCCGATGGCGTCGGCGACCTCGTAGGAGTCCACGTCGAACTCCTTGCAGACGTTCCCGAGCTCGTTGATGAGGCTGATCTTCCCCGCGAGGAAGACGTTGTTGGCGTACTTCACCATCGCCGCCTCGCGCTGGCCGGTCTCGACGACCGGCACGCCGTCGTTTGCCTCCACGAGCGGGTTGTAGAGTTCGTGGAGCGCCCCGAACGCTCGCTCGTCCTCGGCACCGAAGACGAGCTTGTCGGGATGCATGAAGTCCTCGACCGCCGAGCCCTGGCTCTGGAACTCGGGGTTGACCGCGACACCGAACCCCTCGCCCGCCGTCATCCCCGATGCGTCTTCGAGGACGGGTTCGATCTCCTCCTCAATCATCCCCGGGATGACGGTGGATTTGACCACGACGAGGTGGTAGCCGTCCTTCTCGGCGAGCGCCTCGCCCGTGTCGCGGGTGCCGGCCTTCAGTACTGAAAGATCGATCGAGCCGTCCTCGCGCGAGGGGGTCTGCATCGCGAGGATCGTCACGTCGGTGTCCGTGAGCGCGTCGTGTTCGGTGGTCGCACGCAACCGGCCGCCGGCGTGTTCTTCGACGAGTTCGGGCAGGCCCGGTTCGTGGATCGGCGTCTCGCCCGCGTTCACGGTGTCGACGATCTCTTGGTCGATGTCGATCGCCACCACGTCGTGTCCGAGGTCCGCCAGACACGCCGCGACGGTGGTTCCCACGTAGCCGCTGCCGACGACGCTGACGTTCATGCCGGGTCCTCGGTGGCTTCCGGCTTGAGGATTCGGGTTCGATAGTTGAGAACCGGGCGAACAGTCATGACGGTTCGGCGTGTAATCGACGGGCATGGTCGACGCAACCATCGACGTCATCGACCGCGGCGTGCTCGAAACCGACCTCAACTATCTCGTCGAGGGCAACACCCTCGGGAGCCACGACGAGCCGAACCCCGACACCGACTACGTCGAGATCCCGGTACCGAACTTCGTGATCGACCACCCCGAGGCGACCATCCTCTGGGATACGGGCTCGCACCACGACGCGGCGAACGGCCACTGGCCCGAGGGGCTCGTGCAGGCGTTCTATCCGAAGGACGCCCACGAACACCGCCTCGACGACGACCTCGAGGACGCGGGCTACTCGATCGACGAGATCGACTGCGTGTTCCAGAGCCACCTCCACCTCGACCACGCCGGTGGCCTCGAATTCTTCGACGGGACGGATACCCCCGTATTCGTCCACGAGGAGGAACTGAAGTTCGCCTACTACAGCGCGAAATCCGACGAGGGAAGTGCGGCCTACGTGCTCGACGACTTCGACCACGACCTCAACTGGGAGGTGATCCACCAAGATCGAGAAACCCACTTCGAGGGCGTCGAGTTCATCCAGCTGGCGGGTCACACGCCGGGGATGACGGGGACGATGGTCGACCTCGAGGACGAGACGGTGGTGTTCGCGGGCGACGAGATCTACCAGTCCGTGAACTACGACGACGAGGTGCCGCTGGGTGCGGGACTGCTCTGGAGCCACCGCCACTGGTTCCGGAGCCTCCAGACCCTGAAGGAGCTCGAACGCAAACACGGGGCGGAGATCGTCTACGGCCACGACCCCGAGCAGTTCCCCGAGATCGAGGAGGGATGGGGCCAGTGAGCTACGAGCGCTCGGTGTCGGCCCCCGACCACCGCTTCGAACCCGAGACGGTCTGGAACCTCCAGATGCCCGAGATACGGTTCGGTCGCGGAGCCGTCGAGGAGCTCGGCTTCCAGTTCCACGACCTCGGCGTCGAGGACGGTGCGCACGGCCTCGTCGTCACCGACGAGAACCTCGCCGACCTCGGTCACGCCGACCGGGTTCGTGAACACCTCGAAGACGCGGGCTTCGAGGTCGACGTCTACGACGACTGCGAACGCGAACCCTCCCTGGAGGCGGTCGGCGAGTGCCTCTCGTTCGTCCGCGACGAGCAGGGCGAGGCGGGCTACGATTTTTATGTGGGATTCGGCGGCGGGAGCTGTCTCGACACCGCGAAGGTCACCCGCGCAGTCATCGAAAACGGGGGCGAGCCGCTCGACTACGTCGCCGAACCCACCGGGAAGGGCAAGGCGCTCACCCAATCGAACATTCCTCTCGTGCTGATGCCGACCACCGCCGGAACCGGAGCCGAAACCTCGCCGGTGGCGATCCTCTCGGTCGAGGAGAAACAGATCAAGGAAGGGATTTCGAGCAATCACGTTCGCGCCGACGCCGCGGTGCTCGACCCGACCTTCACGACGACCCTCCCGCCGGACATCACGGCGAAGACCGCGATGGACGCGCTCGGTCACGCCATCGAGGGGTACACCACCCACCAGTTCGACGACCTCCTGCGCGCCGACGACCCCGCCTCGCGGCCGACCTACGCGGGCCGAACCCCGATCACCGACCAGTTCTCCGAGGCCGCGATTTCCCTCCTCTCCTCGAACGTCCGGCAGGTGGTGAACAACGGCGACGACATCGAGGCGCGCTCGGCGATGTTGCAAGGGGCCCTGTTCGGCGCGATAGCGGGCCTCACCGCGGGCGCGACGCTGTGTCACGCGATGGCCTACCCGGTCGGGAACCGCTATCACACCTTTCATGGGGAGACCATCGCGGTGCTCACGCCCGCGAGCACGCTCGGTTACAACGCCGCGAGCGACCCCGAGCGGTTCGCGCGTCTCGCGGAGATGCTCGGGGCCGATACGACGGGGATGAGCACGAGCGAGGCCGCCAAGGAGGCCAAGAGGGAGTACATCCGACTCCAACGCGACCTGAACGTGCTCCCGAGCGGGCTCAACGAGCTCGCAGGGATCACCGAGGACGACCTCGACTGGCTCGCCGAACAGACCACCGACACCCAGAAACGACTCCTCCGGACGAATCCCCGGCCCGTGACGACCGAGGACGTCCACGATATCTTCGCGGACGCGCTCTACAACTGGGAGTAGGCGAACCCACGGTCGGCCCACGATGGGGCGAGCGACGATAGCGGCAGATTCTTGAGAGGTGGGGGCGCAGACCGACGCATGCAAGCTGTCGTGCTGGCCGCCGGGAAGGGGACCCGGCTCCGGCCGCTCACCGACGACAAACCGAAGGGGATGGTCGAAGTCGACGGAAAGCCCATCCTCACGCACTGTTTCGAACGCCTCGTCGAGCTCGACGCGAGCGAACTCCTCGTGGTCGTCGGCTACAAGCAGGAGGTCATCATCAGCCACTACGGCGACGAGTTCCAGGGCGTGCCGATCACCTACGCCCACCAGCGCGAGCAGGCCGGACTGGCCCACGCCCTGCTCACGGTGGAGGAACACATCGACGACGACTTCATGTTGATCCTCGGCGACAACGTCTTCGAGGCCAACCTCGCGGACGTCGTCGAGCGCCAGCGCGCCGACCGCGCCGACGCCGCCTTCCTCGTCGAGGAGGTCCCGATGGAGGAGGCGGGTCGGTACGGCGTCTGTGACGTCACCGAGGACGGCGAGGTCACCGACGTCATCGAGAAACCCGACGACCCGCCGAGCAACCTCGTCCTCACGGGCTTCTACACGTTCACGCCCGCGATCTTCCACGCCTGCCACCTCGTCCAGCCCTCCGGGCGCGGCGAGTACGAGCTCTCGGAGGCCGTCGACCTGCTGCTCCGCTCGGGCCGGACCATCGACGCCATCGAGATGGACGGCTGGCGGATCGACGTCGGCTACCCCGAGGACCGCGACGAGGCCGAACGGCGGCTCCAGAACAAAGACGAATAATCGAACTCGACCCCGAAACGTAGCTATTCCGCTCGAAGCCGCTCGCGGATCGTGGCTTCGAGCGAGTGCTCGGTCTCCCAGCCGAGCTCCTCGCGCGCCCGGGTCGTGTCGACCGCGAAGGAGTCGACCATCGTCTCGCCCGCTCGCGGGTTCTCGACGAGTTCGATGTCGACCTCGGTGCCGCGTTCCTCCTTTGCGATCCTTGCGACGAGTTCGGCGACCTCGTGGACGCTCGGGTCCTCGTCGCTTCCGAGTTCGTAGCTCGTCGCACCAGTCTCGCCCGCCGCGAGCTCCTCGACCATCCGCTCGGCGCTCTTGACGTAGGCCCGCGCGACGTCCTTGACGTGGAGATAGTTGCGCGACTGGGTGCCGGGCTCGTAGACGGTGAGCGTCTCGCCCGCGAGCGCGCGGTCGAGGAAGAAGTTCGTCACCGTCCCCTTCGAGACCCGCGTTCCGTCCACGGTGTGGTCGCCGTAGAGGTTCGACTTCATGAACAGGTGGGCCGGGAACGCGCCCTCGGCCATCGTCTCGATGGTGCGCTCGGAGAGGAGTTTCGTCCGGCCGTACCAGTTGAGCGGGTGTCGCGGGTGGTCGATCGTGATCGGGAAGTCCTCGGGGTCGCCGATGACGCCCATGCTGTACGGGAAGACGAGGCCCACCTCGTGTTTCCGGCAGAACCACGCCACGTTCTCGGTGCCCTGGACGTTGACCTCGAAGGCCAGGTCGGGGTTCGTGGCGCAGTCGTCGACGCCGCTGATCGCCGCGAGGTGGAGCACGATGTCCGCCCCGTCGAGCGCGGCCTCCAGCCGGTCGCGGTCCCGGATGTCGACGTGGTCGATCGCGACCCCCTCGACCGCCCGGAGGTCGCCGACGTAGAAGTTGTCGAGCGCCGTCAGCTCCCAATCGGGGTGGGCCTCGCGGAGGCGTTTGATCACACAGCTCCCGATGTAGCCCCCCGCGCCGGTGATGGCGATCGTGGGGGGCGTCGCGTCGCTCATGTGGCGAACCTCCCGGCGAGCTCGCGAACGCCCTCGCGGAGGGTGTACTCGGGTTCGAAGCTCGTCTCGGCCACCCGGTCGAAGTTGACGTGGTAGGACGGCCCCGGGTGTTCGTCTTCGAGGTAGGTCACGTCCGGTGTACCGACCTCCTCGCTCACGACCTCGGCGATCTCCCGGACCCGATAGTTCTCGGCGTTCGCGCCGACGTTGTAGACGGGGTCGCTCCAGTCCTCGGGTCGGAGCACGGCGTCGCGGTAGGCCCGCGCGGCGTCCGCAACGTGGATGAACGGCCGCCAGTTCGAACCGTCGCCGTAGACGGTCAGCGGCCGACCGGTGAGCGCCCGGAAGACGAACGTGTTCACCACGAGGTTGAACCGGATCCCCGGCGCGTCGCCGTAGACGGTGCTGAGACGGAGCGCCGTCCCCGTCATCGACGACTCGGCGGTGACCTCCGCCAGGAGGTCCTCGGCGGCGGCCTTGGTCTCGGCGTAGGGATTGATCGGGTCCGGGCTGGTCGTCTCGTCGATGTCGGTGCTGGTCGCCCGGCCGTAGATGTTACACGACGACGCGACCACGACCCGCTCGACCCCGACCTTTCGCGCCGCGGTCAGGACGTTCTCGGTACCGTCGAGATTGGTCGCATAGGTCTCCTCGCGTCGGTCATGGGTGCTGTCCGCACCGGTGATCGCCGCGAGGTGGACGACGCCGTCGACGTCGCGGACCGCGCTCTCGACGGCCCCGTACTCCCGAACGTCGCCCTCGCGGAACTCGACCCCGTCGAGACAGCCCATCAGCGTCCGGGGCGACCCGCTAGAGAGGTCGTCGAGCACCACGACCCGCCCGACCCGCTCGTCGTCGCGGAGCAGCGGCACCAGGGCGCTCCCGATGTAGCCACAGCCGCCGGTGACGAGGACGTCCATCAGGACTCCAGCGCGTCCGGCAGGAACCGGTCCTCGTGGGCCTCGACGACCTCCTGGCGCTCGACCATCGCGCCGAGCACGTCCCGCATCCCGGCCTCGAAGCCCACCGCGCTCCCGCCGATCAGGTCGTCGTACTTCTCGTACTCGATCTCCATCTGGTGGGTCTCGTCCTCCTCACGCGGGTTCTCGACGTGTTCCACGGTGATGTCGAGGTCGAACTCCGCACCGACGTCGGCGATGGTTTCGGCGATCTCGACGATGCTGATCGCCCGCGTGGTCTGGTTGTAGACCGTATGTGAGTCGGGTCGCTCGTCGGGGTCGACGAGCGCGAGCCGCGCGAGCCCCTCGACGGTGTCCTCGAGGCTCACGAATGGCTTTCGCTGTTCGCCCTTGCCGTAGACGGTCAGGGGATAGCCCGCGACCGCCTGGGCCGCGAACCGGTGGGCGACGACCCCGAAGTAGTAATCGAAATCGAGCCGAGTCCCGAGCCGGTCGTCGGCCCCCGTCTCCTCGGTCCCCGCACCGTAGACGATGGCGGTTCGGACGTCGCTGACCGGGATGTCGAACTGTTTGTGGGCCAGTCGGAGGTTGGCGGCGTCGTGGGACTTCGAGAGGTGATACCAGCTCCCCGCCATCGCCGGGAACGGCACCTCGTCGCGCTCACCCTCGTTCTCCATCGTCGCACCGCCCTCCGGGATCGGGAACTCCGGCGCGCCGTAGACCCCCGTGGTGGTGGTCTCGATGAAGTGGGCGTCCGAGAGCCCGGCCTCGTGGAGCCCCCAGAGGAGGTTTCGGGTGGCCTGCATGTTGTTGTGCTGGGTGAAGTTCGCGCGCTCGCCGTCGATCTGGGAGTAGGGTGCGGAGGGCTGGGCGGCGGTGTGGACCACGGCGGTCGGTTCGTGGACCGCCAGCAGCTGGTCGACGAACGCCCGGTCCGCGAGGTCGCCCTCGACGAACGAGAGGTTGCGGTAGCCGTGCTCCGCGGCGGCCGCGACCCGCTCCTCGATCGAGGCGACGGCCGTGGTGCTTACCCCGCCGACCGACGCGACCCACTCGCGACGGCCGCCGTTGTCGACACAGATGACGCGCTGATCGGTACGGTCCGCGATCCTGAGGGCGGTCGGCCACCCGACGTAGCCGTCTGCCCCGGTGACGATGATCGACATTGTTACTCGCTATCCGAGTAACTTTCCAGAGCGAGAAAAACGTTCCCCTCACGACGTGGACGGTGCGCCCGACCTCCGCGAGGTCGACGAAGCCGAGACCGACGAAACCGAGGTCGAACGAGAAACTGAACGGCTGCTCGAAACCGACGAACGGGGCGGGCGGGGCGAACCGCTGCGGACGGACGTGGACGAGCGCCGACCTACTCGACGGTGACGCTCTTGGCGAGGTTGCGGGGTTTGTCGATCGAGCGGCCGAGGTCGGCGGCGGTGTGGTAGGCGAACAGTTGGAGCTGGACGCTCGCGAGCACCGCCGCGGTCCGCGGGTGGGTCTCGGGCACGGAGAGCACGTGGTCGGCGTAGCGTTCGATGTCCGACTGGCCGTCGGTGACGGCGATCACGGGTGCGTCGCGCGCCTCGACCTCCTTGACGTTGCCCACGGTCTTCCTGGCGAACTCGCCGTCGCCGGTGGCGACCGCGATGACGGGGGTGTTGTCGGTGACGAGCGCGAGCGGGCCGTGTTTGAGTTCGCCCGCGGCGAACCCCTCGGCGTGGCGGTAGGTGATCTCCTTGAGCTTCAGCGCGCCTTCGAGCGCCACCGGGTGGTTCAGCCCCCGACCGATGAAGAAGTAGGCGTCGGCGTCGAGGTACGCCGTCGCGACCTCGGCGGCGGTCGAGTCGTCGAGGATCGCCTGCACCGTACTGGGAAGATCCCGAAGCGAGCCGATAGTCTCGCGGTCGTGGTCGTCGGTGACGGCGAGCGCGAAGAGGTTGAGCGTCACGAGCTGGGAGGCGAACGTCTTCGAGGCCGCGACGCCGATCTCCGGGCCCGCCCGGATGTAGAGCACGTGGTCGCACTCGCGCGCGACGGTCGAGCCGACGACGTTGGTGAGCGCGAGGGTGCGCGCGCCGAGACGTTTGGCCGCCCGGAGCGCGCTCAGGGTGTCGGCGGTCTCGCCGCTCTGTGTGACACCGACCACGAGCGCGTCGTCGACCGGCGGCGGCGCGGTGACGTACTCGCTCGCGAGGAACGCTTGGGCCGGGATCCCGGCCTCCTGGAACAGCCGCGCGCCGTAGAGCGCGGCGTGGTAGGAGGTGCCACAGGCGACGAACTGGACGCTGGTCGGGTCGACGCCAGCGAGCTCCTCGAGCTCGACCTGTCCGCCGAGTTCGTCGACCCGGCCCTGGAGACACTGCCGGAGCGACCGGGGCTGTTCGTGGATCTCCTTCAGCATGAAGTGGTCGTAGCCGCTCTTCCCGGTGTCTTCGGGGTCCCAGTTCACCGTGTTGATGCTCTTCTCGACCGGCTCGCCGTCGAGGGTCGAGACCGCCCAGCCGTCCTCGTCGATCCGCGCGAGTTCGCCGTCCTCGAGGTAGACCACGCGGTCGGTGAACGCCCGGAAGGCCGGGACGTCGCTCCCGAGGTAGGTCGCGTCGTCGCCGACGCCGAGTACGAGAGGTGAGTCCTGGCGAGCGCAGTAGACCGCCTCGTGGTCGGCGAACACCGCCGCGATGGCGTAGCTCCCCTCGATCCGCCGGATCGCCGCCCGGAAGGCGTCCTCCTCCGTCGCGCCGTCGGCGAGCGCCGACTCGATGAGGTGGGGGACCACTTCGGTGTCGGTGTCGCTCTCGAACTCGTGGCCCGCGGCCTGGAGTTCGTCCTTGATCCCCTGGTAGTTCTCGATGATGCCGTTGTGGAGCACCGCGACTTGACCCTCGCAGTCGGCGTGCGGGTGGGCGTTGCGGTCGTTCGGCGGGCCGTGGGTGGACCACCGGGTGTGGCCGATCCCAACCGCCCCTTCGAGGCTGACACCGTCGAGCGCGGCTTCGAGGTTTTCGAGCTTGCCCGCGCGCTTTTCTATCTCGACGGAGCCGTTGGCGAGCGCGACGCCCGCCGAGTCGTAGCCCCGGTATTCGAGCTTCGAGAGGCCGTGCATCAACACGTCGAGCGTCTCGTCGGGCCGTCCGACGCAGCCGATCACGCCACACATCAGCTCATCACCTCCGCGTCGGCGACGACCTCACCGCGCACCCGAACCCCCGTGTGGAGGTGTGCGCCGGGGCCCACGAGGGTTCCCGGCTCGAAGCCGACCATCCCGCCCGCGGTGACGCGGTCGGCGACCACCGCACCGAGCTGGCGGTCCTCGAACACTCGCCTGCCGACGCGGACGTCCGCGGGCCCGCCGGGGACGATGCTCCCCGCGCCCAGCGTGACGTCCTCGCCGACCACGCAGTCGAGCACCGTACTCCCGGGTCCGATCCGGGTGTCCGAATCCAGTACCGTGCGCTCGACCGTGGCGTTCGCCTCGACCGTGACGTTCCGCCCGAGCGCGACGTTCGGCCCGACGACCGCACCCGGACCGACCTCGCAGTCCGACCCGACGACCACCGGGGCCTGGAGGGTGGCGTCGTCGTGGACCAGCGCCGTCTCGTCGACCCAGACGCCCTGCTCGCGGACGGGCTCGTCGACCCGGCCGCGCGCGAGGATCTCCCGGGTCACGGTGAGGAGGTCCCACGGGTAGGTGGCGTGGGGCGAGAGGCCGTCGACCCGGACCCCCCGGACGTCCTCGCCGTCGTCGATGAGGCGCGCGAGGGTGTCGGTGAGCTGGAGTTCGCCGTCGCGGCGCTCGGTCTCGCCGATGGCGTCGAAGATCGAGGTTCGGAAGGCGTAGACACCGGCGTTGATCAGGCGGTAGTCGTCGGAGTCGGGTTTCTCGACGAGTTTCTCGATCCGGCCCTCCGAGAGCGCGACCGCACCGTAGCGCCTGGCGTCGCGGTGTTCGAGCACGCCGAGCGTGGCGGCGGCGTCGGGGTAGGTCTCGAACTCCGCCACCACGTCCTGGACCAGCCCGGACTCGATGACGCGGTCGCCGTTCACCAGCAAGAACGGCTCGTCAACGGCCGATTCGGCACAGCGCAGGGCGTGACCGCTGCCGAGCTGTTTCTCCTGGGTGACGTACTCGATCGGAACGTCGCGGTAGGTCGGGCCGAAGTGTTCCTGGACCCGGTCGCGCTTGTAGCCGATCACGACCGCGATCTCCTCGACCCCGGCGTCGATCAGCGCGTCGAAGACGTACTCGAGGACGGGTCTGTTCGCCGCGGGTAGCATGGGCTTCGGGCGGTTGTGCGTCAGCGGGCGCAGCCGGTTGCCCTCGCCGGCCGCGAGAACGACCGCGGTACGAATGCTCATCGATCCATCGATCCATGCCTATCGGCTTCAACGTTCTGGGCACGTCCCGACCCGGACCCCATCCCTCGTGGACGATCGTTTCGGAATCGGCGGTCGAGAACGCGCATCGATGTTTCGCCACCCGGGACGGCGATAGCCCGAAGGTGCGACCGGGTGCGGTCGGTTCGTACGGGCGATCCGTCCGCCGGTGCGGCGACGAACAGACCTAACCACGGGCCGTTCGTACCGCGGCGCGATGACCGACGACACCGTCCGCGTCTGGCTGGTCGAGCGCACCTTCGCCGAGGACCTCCCGAACCTCATCGTGTTGACCTACGCGACCCCCGACGGCGAACGCGACTATCGCAAGGAACGCGCGCTCCAGATGCCCGGCGGCGGAGGGCGCGAGACCACCGCGGCGCTCGACGTCGACCCCGACAACCTCGGGGAGGTCTCGGACCCCGAGACCCGCGAGCGCTACGCGACGGAGGCCGCTCGGATGGCCGAGAAATACGACCCCGACGAGGCGGTGTAACCCACCTCAGTTCGTCAGCGGCATCCCGTAGCTCCGCTCGCGCTCCATCACTACGTTCCAGGTCGCCTCGCACTCACAGGAGACCTGGTCGAAGACAGTAGGATCCTGTCGGAGGTCGAAGTCCTTGATAGCGGTCTGCACGTGGTCGTCGCACTCGCCGCAGTTGTGAGGCCCACGGTCCGAGCCGTGGCCCACCGGGTCGGAGATCACGATGGCGTCCGCGTCGGCGGTCTCGCGGAGGACTTCGGCGACCGACCAGAGCCACGGCGGGCGGTAGCCGCCGTCGTGGTAGAGCTCCTCGACCATCGTGTGGCGCTGGACGTTACAGGGGTTCATCGAGACGGTGTGGGCGTACTCGGCACAGCGCTCGACGGAGGAGACCATGTCCGCGACGGCCTCCGACTCGGTGAGGAAGGGCGGTTTCATCAGGAGGTAGGCCTTGATGCCCACGCCCGCCGCGTCCGCGCGCTCGCTCGCCGCGACGAAGTCGGCGAAGTCGAAGTACTTGTTGACGCAGTCGTGACGAACTCGATCCGTGGCGGTTTCGAGCCCCACCGCGACGTCGACCGCGAGTCCCTTCTCGGTGAAGTCGGCGAGGCGCTCGGGCTGGACGAAGTCGGGCAGCGATTCGAGCACGATCCGCTCGCGGTCGGCGAAGGCCTCGGCGACCGCTTCGCGCGCCGCGGCGGGCACCTCGCGCTCGTCGAGGAAGCTCCCCGAGGTGTAGATCTTGATCAGCGGGCAGGGCTCGTCGGCGTTCTCGCGTTCGTGTTCGAGACAGGCCTCCAACTGGTCGACGAGCGCCTCGTGCGGGACGGTGCCGCCCTCGACGGACTCGGCGACGTAGCCGCACATCGTACAGCCGCCCGCCCGCGCCCACCGACACCCACCCGTGTTCAGGATGATCGTCAGCGACTGGCGCACGCCGTCGGGCGTGTTGTCCTCGTCGACCCAGACCCGCGTGGGTTCGTGGGGGTCGTAGGTCCGGTCGTTGCGCGCGCGGATCTCGCGCATCGCGGCGTTGTGGGCGTCCATGCCGCGTCCGGACTCGTAGACCTCCGGCGATGGCTGGCTCATTGAGTGGGGAAGGAAGTCAGCGCGAAAAGCGGCTTCGGTCCGGGCGGTCGGTGGTCAGTGGCGAACAGGTGTAGTATCGTTGCGGTGGTGGATAAACCGGTGGCGTTTCTCCAGCATCCTCAGCGTGAACCCCATCGAGAGACCAACGGCTTCTGATCTAGTGTCTTCCTCAGTGGCGTGCAGGGTCGGACATTGATCGACCAACGAGACTCCTGTTGTTGGTCTTGACTCGAATTCATATCTAACCGCGAATTCCCTGCACAGTGGCTATCTCAGAAGTATTGCTTTGAGTGACTACTGGCGTTCGAGTCTCTAATCGAAGTTACACGCGGAAGCAGATTCGAGTGGAATTCGTTGCACATCGGTGAGTTGACTTGATGTGTGACGGGGGGGAGACGGATTCTATCGGCATGAAATCCCGTGCAGTTGCATGAAAACAGTTCTCAACGAGCTCCTATTAATACTCGTCCTGCCCCGTCGAAGCGAGGAGTGTTCCGTATGAGCAGGAGGAGCTACATCCTTTGATATCCCGCTTGGTATGCGGTGGTTATTTCGGCTTGCTACGCTGTTCGTGGTTCAATGGAACGTTTGCCTGTCGCGGGTGGGCATGTAGTAATCAAGGATGGGGTGGTTGAAACTGACCTCTCGATCATCAACGCTATGCAGCGTTTGCACCAACAGAGTAGGGTGATCTCTTGGGGACTGATCTTAACTGTTGCATTCCTCGCCCTTGCAGCGGTAGTGGGCTACCCTCCTGGTATTCGGGTCATAGTATTGGTTGGGATATTGATTCTGGTTGCCTATGTGATAGTGGCATTCTCGATCAACAAGTTCCTCAGACCACAAATCAGTCGAGAGAAAACGATCCCGAGAGATGCCATTAAGATAATTGTTTACGACGAGGGAGGGACGATCCGTCGTCCTAATTTTTCCATCATCTATGAAAAAGATGGAGAAAAGAAGATCCGCAGTATCTTGTTATCACCGAGATTTCTTGGGGGAGACGCCCCATTAGAACGTGTCCTCCGCAGATTTGAAGAAGCTGGTATTGAAACTACATCCGCTGACGAGCTGGAATCTCCCTAGACCGATCATCGTCCCTTGTGCTACCCTGTCGGTAGTCGCTTGGTTGTTGGCAGGGGTTCAACTCAATAGCCAAGAAGCGATACAGAGCGTCAAAAAACATACAGTACCGCTACTGTCCCAGCACGTGCGTTCCTCGCACGCGATTGGGACGGCAACCACGACAGTCCTGCTAAAGAGTCCCGGCCCCTCCGGGCCGGCCAAAGCTCGACCGCGTATCCACCTCCTCCAACAGTCCTGCTCGCGCCCACAGGGCGCTGTGCGTGCTTTCGCAGACAGAAGGGTGTCGAAAGTGTCGGAAACCCTCATACTACTCATCGGTCGATCCTCCAAAGGCGACACGGACACTAAGTTTTGGTCGCCTGCGTCCCATCGGAAGCCCGACGTGCGTCGACGGTGAGAGCGAGCGCAGCGGCGATGAGGAACACCGTCGGGAGCATGAAGTACCAGCCGATGCTCCACAGACCGAGGATCGAAACGACCGCGCCGACGCCGGCGGCCATCGAGGTGACGTACCGATGTCCCGTCCAGGCGGCGACGCCACCCACGGTGACGAGCACGAGGAGAACCACCGCCCAGAAGAAGAGCACGCCGGCGTTGCCGCCACCACCTCCGAGGAGGTAGTCGATACCCGCCTCACAGCCGCGGGCAACCGTGGTCCTAGTAGAATCGAGGCCGCCTGCGCTGGTCGCCGTCCCACCGGCCGACACGCTCGTCCAGCAGGAAACCGGACCGAACGCACCCATCAGCCGCAGCAATCCGGCCGCCCCGGAGAGACCGGCCAGTCCAGCGACGACCCGAACGGTTCGTGAGAGCGTGAGGACTGGTGTATTCATCCCGCCACGTACGCTACGCAACTATTTAGCGATGTAGGAGGCAGGGAGTGGGCCGGATACGAACCCACTTTCGAGGGATTTGGGCGATACGACACGGAACCCTCAATCCGCTCAGGGCAGTAGGGCGGTTGGATGGAAAAGACCGAGACGGAGACGGAGACCATCGCTCCGCCGGCGAACACGATGCGCGAGCGGGTCGGTTACAGTCGGGCGAAGATGTGGTTTCTCGTCGAAGGCAATCGCTGGTTGGTAAGCGGGGTGTTGCTGTTGGTCACCTTCGCCATCGTCGTCCTCGCCGGCGTGTTCGTCTCCGGGTCGGTCGCCGACGCGTTCGACAACAGCACGATCGCGTCGCTGTTTCAGTCGATCTTCCTGGCGATCGTAACGAGCGTCGCGCTGACCCTGGCGATCGGACAGCTGATCCTCTCACAGGAGATGGGACATCTGGGCGAGCAGCGCGAGAAGATGCTGTCCGAAGTCTCGTTTCGGGGCGACGTCGAGCAATCAGCGGGGGTCGGGGTGAGCCCGGCGACGCCGGCCGGGTTCCTCCGGACGCTGATCAGGGCCGTCGAGGAGAAGGCGACACGCGTCCAGGAGTCCGTCGCGGACGACGCCGACGACGAGGCGACGGCCCAGGTCGCCGAGTTCGCCGAGGTCGTCACCGACCACAGCCAGCAGATCGACGCGGACCTGGAGACCGCCGAGTTCGGTTCGTTCGACGTCGTCTCGGCGATCCTCGATTACAACTACTCCTGGAAGGTCCGGACGGGCCGCCGACTCCAGGACAAGCACACTGGGGCGATCGCCGAACGGACCGAGGAGCGGCTCGACGCACTCGTTCGGAACCTCCAGCTGTTCGGACCGGCGCGGCAGTACTTCAAACTCATCTACTACCAACACGAACTGATCGATGTCTCCCGCGTGCTGCTCTATACGGTGATGCCGGCCCTGGGCGTCTCGGCGTACATGAGCTTCGCGTTCGACGTGAACCGGTTCAGCGGCAGCGTCGTCGGTATCGACGTCGCGTTTCTGGTGATCAGTTTCGTGGCGATGATCGGCCTGTTCCCGTTCGCCGTCCTCGTCGCGTTCATCTTTCGGCTGATCACCGTCTCACAGCGAACGTTGACGATCGGGCCGTTCATCCTCCGCGAGTCCTCGGACTCCGGACAGATCAAGGAAGTCTGACCCGGTTCGGGGCGCATCGAGCGCTATCGCGCGACCAGCACCACGCCGACCACGGCGAACGCGATGCCGACGACCCTCGTGATCGTGACCGCCTCCCCGAGCACGCCCATACTGATGACGGCCGCGACGATGAAGTACATGGCACCCAGCGTCGAGACGACCGTCGTCGAGCCGTGCGCGAACCCCATGTACATCGAGATGAGGCCGATCCCGGTGAACACACCAGCGACACCAGCGAGGACTCCACCCCGCATCGTGACGGCGAGCGATGCGTCCGAGACGAGCACGAAGCCGAGCGCGAGGAGCCCCGCCGTCAGATACGAGATGGCGGCCGCAGTTCTGGGGTCGATCGATTCCGACGCGGCGTTGCCGACGACGATCCAGACGCCCCACGCCACCATCGTGACCAACCCGAAGCCAACGGCCGAGTTCAGTTCTGCGAACTCCATTGGGAAGACCCTCGTCTCGCACCCCTAAGCCACTTCGTCACTCCGCCGCAGTTCAGGCACTCACAAACGCGGAGATCATCGTTCGGTCCACGGTCGCCGTCGTAACACGTGGTCGAATCCAGTGGCGAGCGCCACACCGACGACCGCGCCGAGGATATCCGCACCCCAGTCGAGCAGGGAGGGATCGCGCCCGACGAAGCCCTGGACGACCTCGATCCCACCGCCGTAGAGCGAGGTGACGACGACCGCGAGCGCGGCCACCGCGACCCAGCGCCGGTCCGGCGCGAGCGCGAACGCCAGCGCCCCGCCGAGACAGAAGTAGGCAAAGGCGTGGGTGTACTTGTCCGCGCCAACGAGCCCGAACGGACCGAGCGTGGTCTCGCCGCCGGGGAGCGGGACGACCGATCCCACGAAGACGACGACGGCGAAGGCGACCACGGGGAGCCAGCGATATCGTCGATCCATGGGAAATCCGTGCTGGGACGGACCGAGGAAGTTTCGGATCCCGTTCGATTCGGTGTCGCTCACTCGACCGCCGCGAGCGTCTCCCGGACCGCGTCGAGATACGATTCGTGGGTGTAGCCGAGCCGGGAGATCCAGATCTCTTGGTAGGAAGGGTGGAGGATCGGCACGAGGGTCGTGTTCAGGCCGGGAAGCGCAACGGGGTCGAGGATCGAGTCGACGAACCCGTCGAGTTCCCGGTCTTCAGTGGCGAGCAAACTCGTCGTGGCGTGTTTTCCGGTGGCGACCACCGCTCGGGGTTCGATCTCCCGGATCTCCCGTTCGAGATACGGCCGGCAGTTCTCGTGTTCCTCGTCCGTCGGTTCGCGGTTCGAGCCCTCACCGTCCGACGGGAAACACTTCACCGCGTTGGTGTAGTAGCACGCGTCCCGATAGCCGAGGTCCGCCATCATCTCTCGAATTTTGCGCCCGGAGTGGCGCGCGGTGTAGGCTAGTCCTGTGAAATTGCCGCCCTTCCACAGGTCCGCCTCGGGCGTTCCCGCGCCGGGTGCCTCGCCGACAACCACGATGTCGGCGTCGAGCGGGCCGTTGCCCCACGAGATGCACTCGCGGGCCTCGACCAGCGCGGGACATCGCCGGCAGTCGGCGGCGAGCGGGTGTTTCGTGTCGGGTTCGGGATACTCGGCCACCCGGGTCCTACTGGATCCGGCGGTTTGAGTCTGGCTACGGCAGCCGGACCTGCACAACCAATCAGTCTTTAGGCCCCGACCGGATAGTCGCGCCATGAGCAGGTTCGAGGACGTCGCGGAGCGGTACGACCCCGACGCGGTCGAGGAGCGAGTGTTCGACTACTGGGGCGCGGTCGACGCCTACGAGCAGACCACGGAGCACCGTGCCGACGCCGAGCCCTTCTTCTTCGTCGACGGCCCGCCGTACACCTCCGGGGCGGCCCACATGGGCACGACCTGGAACAAGACCCTGAAGGACGCCTACATCCGCTGGCATCGGATGCGCGGCTACGACGTCACCGACCGACCGGGCTACGACATGCACGGGCTCCCCATCGAGACCCGCGTCGAGGAGAACCTCGGCTTCGAGAACAAGAAGGACATCGAGGAGTTCGGAATGGAGCCGTTCATCGAGGCCTGTAAGGAGTACGCCGACGAGCAGCTGGACGGCCTCCAGAGCGACTTCAAGTCCTTCGGCGTCTGGATGGACTGGGAGAACCCCTACCGGACCGTGAACCCCGAGTACATGGAGGCGGCGTGGTGGGCCTTCGGCGAGGCCGCCGACCGGGGGCTCGTCGAGCAGGGCAAGCGCTCGATCACCCAGTGCCCACGGTGTGAGACCGCCATCGCGAAGAACGAGGTCGAGTACCACGAGGTCGAAGACCCCTCCATATACGTGAAATTCCCCCTCCGCGACCGCGAGGGCAGCCTCGTGATCTGGACCACGACCCCGTGGACGATCCCCGCGAACACCTTCGTCGCGGTCGACGAGGACGTCGAGTATCTGGAGGTACAGGCCGAAAAGGAAGGTGAAAGCGAGGTGCTCTACCTCGCCGACGGCGTGGTCGAGGACGTCCTCGGAAAGGGCGGGTACGACGACTACGAGGTGCTCGACGAGGTGGCCGGCGAGGAGCTGCTCGGCTGGGAATACGAGCGCCCGCTGGCGGACGTCCTCCCCGAGCGCGACGAGACCGAGGGCGCGTTCGAGGTCTATCACGCCGACTACGTCGAGGTCGACAGGACTGGATTGGTTCACTCCGCGCCCGGCCACGGTCAGGAGGACTTCGAGCGCGGTTCGGAGCTCGGCCTGCCCGTGTTCTGTCCCGTCGGCGACGACGGGGTCTACCTCGACGGGGCCGGGAAGTACGCGGGCGAGTTCGTTCGCGACGCGAACCAGGCGATCATCGCGGACCTCGACGAGCGGGGCGCGCTGCTCGCCGAGGAGACCTACACTCACGACTACGGCCAGTGCTGGCGGTGCGATACGGACATCGTCTTCCTCGCCACCGACCAGTGGTTCGTGACGGTGACGGACGTCAAAGACGAGATGCTCGCGAACATCGAGGACTCCGAGTGGTACCCGCCGGAGGCCCGCGACGGCCGCTTCCGGGACTTCGTGGAGGGCTCGCCCGACTGGAACGCCTCGCGCCAGCGCTACTGGGGCATCCCGATCCCGATCTGGACCCCGGAGGACTGGGCCGGCGGGATGGACGAGGTGATCGTGATCGCCACCCGCGAGGAGCTCGCCGAGCGCGTCGATCAGTCTATCGACCCCGAGACGGTCGACCTCCACCGCCCGACCGTCGACGACCTCACCATCACCGAGGACGGGAAGACGTACACCCGCGTTCCGGACGTCTTCGACGTCTGGCTCGACTCGGCGGTCGCCTCGTGGGGCACGCTCGACTATCCCGAAGAGGAGGAAAAGTTCGAGGAACTCTGGCCGGCCGACCTCATCATGGAGGCCCACGACCAGACCCGCGGCTGGTTCTGGTCACAGCTCGCGATGGGGACCACGGCGCTCGGGGAGGTCCCCTACGAGCAGGTGCTGATGCACGGCTACGCCAACATGCCCGACGGCCGCGGGATGTCGAAGTCGAAGAACATCACCGTCGAACCCGGCGAGGTCATCGCGGAGTACGGCGTCGACCCGATGCGGTTGTTCCTGCTCTCGGTGACCCCGCAGGGCGACGACATGCGCTTCTCGTGGGAGGAGACCGAGACGATGCAGCGCACCCTCAACATCCTCTGGAACGTCTTCCGGTTCCCGCTGCCGTACATGCGTCTCGACGGCTTCGATCCGAGCGAAACGAGTCTCGCCGACGTCTCCCTCGAACTGGAGGACGAGTGGGTGCTCTCGCGGCTCCAGACCGTGAAAGCCGAGATGACCGAAGGCTGGGAGGAGTTCCGGCAGGACCGCGCGCTCAACGCGCTGCTCGACTTCGTGGTCGAGGACGTCTCGCGGTTCTACGTCCAGAGCGTGCGCGAGCGGATGTGGGAGGAGGCCGACAGCGACTCGAAGCGGGCGGCCTACGCCACCTTCTACGAGGTGCTCTCGGAGGTCGTCGCGTTGCTCGCACCCTACGCGCCGTTCGTGGCCGAGTCGATGTACGGCACGCTCACCGGCGACGAGGGCTTCGACACCGTCCACATGCGCGACTGGCCCGAACCCGACGCGAACTACCGCGACCCGGACCTCGAACGCGAGGTAGCGGTCGCCCGCGGGGTCGAGGAGGCCGGTTCGGCGGCGCGCCAGCAGGCCGAACGCAAGCTCCGCTGGCCCGTCACCCGCGTCGTCGTCGACACCGAGAGCGAGGCGGTCGCCGACGCGGTGCGCTCGCGTTCGGCGATGGTCGAGGACCGGCTCAACGCCCGCCGCGTCGAGATCGTCGGCCCCGACGAGCAGTGGGGCGAACTCCGCTACAGCGCCGAGGCCGACATGTCGGTGCTCGGCCCCGCGTTCGGCGAGCAGGCCGGCGAGGTGATGACCGCCCTCAACGAGGCCCGGATCGAGGAACCCACGCTGGCGGCGCTCGAAGACGCGGTGGCCGACGCGCTCGGCGACCCAGTAGAGATCACCGACGAGATGGTCGAGTTCGTGGTCGAGCTCCCCAACGACGTGGCGGGGAGTTCGTTCGATGCCGAGGGCGGCGGCACCGTCTACGTCGACACCGCGCTCACCGAGGATATCGAGAGCGAGGGTTACGCCCGCGACGTCGTCCGGCGCGTCCAGGAGATGCGCAAGGAGCTCGACCTCGACCTCGAAGCGCGGATCCGGCTCGACCTCGATATCGCCGACGACCGGGTCGCCGACCTCGTCCGCGAGCACGAGGAACTCATCAAGACGGAGGTTCGCGCCGAGGAGCTCGGGGCGGTGGCGGACGGCCACCGGCGCGAGTGGAACGTCGAGGAGACGACGGTGGAGATCGCCATCGAGCCGCTCGTGGAAGCCCAGGCGTAGACTTCGTCACGGGACCTCGGCCTGTTCGTCGGATTTTCGAGAGTTCGGAGAAGCGACGAGAGGGTTCTCAGGCCGCCTCGGCCGTCCAGTGGTCGTAGGCCCGTGCGGCCGCGATGAAGAGGAAGACGACCCCAACCATGTCGACGAGCGTGCTGACCAGCGGTGCGAGGAAGGAGACGGGACCGAGCACGCCGACGACCAGCCCGCCGACGAGTTGGAGGACGACGCTCACGAGGACGAGCACGACCACCAGCCCCGCGACCGCGAGCGGCGCGTCCGCGAGCACGCCGAAGCTCCGCCGGAACGCCCGCACGACGTTGTCGTCCTCCACCGCGACGAACGCGAACGCGAACAGCGACGCCGCCGCGACGACCACGACGACGACGAAACCGACCGCGATCCCGACGATTCCGAAGAGGCCCGCGAGCACGAGCCTGACGACGAGGGCGGCGAGCCCGACGACGAACACCCCGAGGAAGTTGAGGAGGCCGAACCCGAGGTTGTGGGTGAGGTGGTGGCGTTCGACGATCCCCCACTGGTCGGCGAAGACCCGGACGAGGAGGAGCGAGAGGTACAACAGGACCACGAGCAGGACGAGGCTCGCGACGAGTGGGAGCGGGCTGGCGGTGAGCAGCGGGGGTGAGGCCCCCC
>NZ_QZWE01000036.1:0-28332 GCF_003602035.1 Halococcus sp. IIIV-5B
CCCTCGCCCATCGTCTCGGTGAGTTCGAGGTTGCGCTGGGTGGTGGCGTCGAGCGTCACGCCCTCGGTGGCGTAGGGCTGGAGGCGCGTCATCGAGGCGAGGACCCCGATACCGGTGTCCTCGACGTACGAGAGCACCGCGCCCGCCGCCCGGATCGCGCCCGTCGAATCGGCGAGGCCCACGCTCGAAAGCGCCGCCGCGCCGAACTGGTCGTCGACCATCGCACGCGCCCGACCCGGCTCGAACGCCTCGGTGGCGTGGAGCGAGAGCGACGCCTCCGTCCCACGGAGCCGTTCGAGAAGCGCGTCGTCGCCGCGGACCTCTGGTCCGGGCAGTATCTCGGCGGGCGCGAAGCGGTAGCACTCGGTGAGGACGTCCTCGACGTCGCCGCCGACCTCGGTGGCGTGGAACTTTCCCGTGGTGACGTCCGCGAACGCGAGGCCGTAGCCCTCGCCCTCCCGGACGACCGCCGCGAGGTAGCGCGCCTCGGCGTCGGTGGTTTCGAGCAGGGTGCCCGGGGTCACGACGCGCTCTATCCGGCGGGCGTGGCCGCCGTCGGTCTCGTACTGGTCGGCGACCGCCACGCGAAAGCCACGCTCGACGAGCACCTTGAGGTACGGCGTGAGCTCGGTCAGCGGTACGCCCGCCATCGGATACGACGAGCCGTGGGCCCCCTTCTGCGAGACGGTGAGGTCGAGCTCCCGACCGACGAACTCGGCGTCGTCGGCGAAGAACTCGTAGAAATCGCCGCACTGCATCGCCAGTAGATCGGCATCGGTTTCGGCCTTGAGCGAAAGAAACTCCCCGACGATTCCCTCCGGCATATCCCGATCCGAGCGAGCCGCGCGCTAAAACCTGTGGGTTCCGTGGCTCGAACTCGGCCCGATGCGACTCGGTCGGGTTCGGTCCCGTGGAATGGGAAAACGCCAAATTGGCTACCCCGGTAGGTCGGGTGATGGTCGCCGGCATCGGGGAGGCAGCGGTCGGGCTCGTGACCGATTATGGACTAATAGTGCTGTTCGTGTTCATGTTCTGTGAGACCTCCCTCACCTTCCCGTTCGTCCCGAGCGAGCTCGTCCTCCCGGTTGGGGCCGCGGCGCTGGTCACGGGCCCCGCGAGCTTCCTCGCGTTCGTGCTGGTCGTGACCGCCGGCGCGACCGTCGGGAGCCTGTTCGCCTACTACGTCTTCGATAGGGCCTACCAGCCGGTGATCGACCGCTACGGCGCGTACGTCCACGTCTCGGCCGACGAGGTCGAACGCGCCCGCCGGTGGTTCCGGCGCTGGGGCGAGTCCTCGGTCTGTTGGGGGCGGCTGCTGCCGGTCGTCCGGTCGGTCATCTCGGTTCCGGCGGGGATCGCGGGGATGCACTCGGGGAAGTTCGCGCTCTACTCGGCCGCCGGCAGCGGGCTGTTCGCGACGGGCGTCGCGGCGGTCGTCGTCGCCGGGCTCGACGCGATGCCCTCACAGCTGGTGTTCGGCTGGCTCGGCAGCGCGTTCGGTCGGGGACTGGCGTACGCCCTCACGAACCCGGTCCCCGGCGTGGCGGCGGCCGGGATCGCACTGTTCGCCGTGCTGGCGACCAGAAACGCCTACAGCCGGTGGCTCTCGACCCGGTAACGACGACCCCCGCTGGCGAGATTCGACACGAAATGGTGCCCTACCGAACACGGAAATAGCACACCGGTTACTCGGCCGATTGGAGCGCGTCGCACAGCACGGTCAGCCGCTCGGCCAGCGTCTCGCCGTCCTCGGCGAGAAGTTTCGTCATCGCCTCCTTGCCGACCTCGCCGCGGTCGACGATAGCCACGGGCGTCCCGTCGGCCGTCTCGAACGCTCGGCGCGTCCCCCAGCCCATCGTGTTCCCCTCGTGCGTCTTCACGGTCTCGGGCTCCTCGCTTCGGTCGTACTCACCGACCGCCCAGTCGAGGTCGGCGAGCGCGGCCTCGATCCGGTCGTCGAACCGGCAGTTCGCGGCGAACCGGTACTCACTGTGGAACTCGCGGGCGGCGAGCAGGAACCGCGCGACGTGGCTCGATGCGCCGAAACGGACCCCACGATTCGGCTGGATTCCCGACAGGGTTCGGGTGATCCGCCCCTCGACCGCGGCGGTCTCAGTGGGGGCCTCGGCGTACGGCGTCGCGCCGACGACGTTCATGCCGACCTCCGGTACGAGGGGTGAGACGTCACGCTCGACGAGGTGCTCGACGCAGTTCGCGACGGCCTCGGCGGTCGTCTCCCGCGCCGCACGCTCCCGGAGGTGGGCGAGGTGGTGGACCGCGCCGGGCCCCTCGCCGACGTCGAGCGGGTAACGGATGGCGCGCGCCATCAGCGAGAGCCCGGCCTCGACTGCCCCGTCGAGCGAGTCGCCGCGAGCGAGGTGGGCCGTGATCGCACTGGAGAGGGTACAGCCCGAGCCGTGGGTCGCCTCGCTCTCGACCCGCGAATGTTCGAACGTCTCGTGTCCGTCGGCGGTGACGAGGATGTCACGCACCATTTCGTCGTCCGTCGGGACGTGCCCGCCCTTGACGAGTGCCGCGTCGGCACCCAGCGCGACCAGTTCCTCGCCGACCTCGCGGGCGCTCGCCTCGTCCGTCGGCTCGGTCCCGGTGAGGACCGCGCACTCGTCGGCGTTCGGCGTGACGAGGCTGGCTTCGGCGATCAGGGCCTCGTAGGCCGCCTCGCCATCCGGTTCGAGCAGGCGGTCGCCGGAGGCCGCGACCATCACCGGATCCACGACGAGCGGTGCGTCGAGGTCGCGGGCGTAGTCGGTGACCCGCTCGACGACCTCGCCGGTCGCCAGCATCCCGGTCTTGACCCCCCCGAGGTCGAAGTCGGTGGCGATAGCCTCGTACTGGGCGTCGATCTCCTCGGTCGGGAGGACGTGGACCGAGTTCACACCGCGGGTGTTCTGGGCGGTGGTCGCACAGACCACGCTGGTTCCGAACGCGCCGCAGGCCTCCATCGTCTTGAGGTCGGCCTGGATCCCCGCGCCGCCGCCCGAATCGCTGGTCGCGATCGTGAGACAGACCGGCGGCGAGACCGGTGCCGGTCGGTGGGTCATTCGCCCCCCGCCGCACGTTCCGCGAGCGCGTCGACGGTGGCCCGGCACGGGTCGTGCTCGGGGTGAACCTCGCAAGCCCGCGTGGTGGCCCCGCGGTTCGGATGGACGTGGCCGTCGAGGAGCCGTCGGTCGACCGTCCCGAGAGTGCTCATACCGAGTGATATCATCGAGTGTTACTTAGCGGTGGCGCTTGCGTCGACGGTCGGTCGACGGCGATTCCGGAAGCCGCCACCCACAGCACAACGTATTATCCGCCGGAGAACGTACGGCGATCATTCGACCATGAACGAGGGAGCGACACCGACGGTGGCGGTTCTCGGCGGGGGTATCGGCGGGCTGAGCGCGGCCCAGGAGCTCGGCGAGCGCGGTTTCGACGTCGCGGTCTACGAGGCCAACGACCGCTTCGGCGGCAAGGCCCGGAGCGTGCCCGCGGCGTTCGACGACGGTCCCACGCTCCCCGGCGAGCACGGGTTCCGTTTCTTCCCCGGGTTCTACTGGCACGTCACGGACACGATGGCCCGGATCCCGGACGGCGACGGTTCGGTGGCCGACAACCTGGTGCCGACCTCCGAGACCCTCATCGGCTCCGTGACCGACGACGAGGTCGTCTCCTCGACGCGAACGCCGCGCACGCCGGACGAGTGGGTGGGACAGCTGAAACCCGGGATCGCCGGCGACGGGGTCTCGGGGGCCGAGGCGGGCTTCTTCCTCGAACGCCTCCTCGTGGTGGCCACGAGCTGTCGGGAGCGGGTCGAGGAGGAGTTCGAGGCGGTGACGTGGTGGGAGTTCATCGACGCTGACGACTTCTCCGAGGGCTACCGGCGGAACCTCGGCCGGAGCACGCAACTGTTGGTCGCGCTCGACCCGAAACGCGCGAGCGCCCGTACCGTGAGCAAGATCTACATCCAGCTGCTGCGGGGCGCACTCGACCCGTCGCTCGACGCCGAGCGCATCCTCTCGGGTCCCACCAGCGAGGCCTGGATCGACCCCTGGACGGACTACCTCGACTCGCTCGGGGTGGCCCTCCACCCCGGCCACCGGCTCACCCACATCGCGTGTGACGGCCGGCGGGTCACCGGCGCGACCGTCGAGACCGACGGCGAGGAGCGCGAGATCGAGGCCGACTACTACGTCGCGGCGCTCCCGGTGGAGGTCATGGCGAACCTGGTCACCGACGACCTGGTCCGGGCCGCACCGTCGCTCGCGGGGATCGAACAGCTCGACACCGCCTGGATGAACGGCATCCAGTTCTTCCTCCGCGAGGACGTGCCGCTGGCGCACGGCCACCAGATCTACCCCGACTCGCCGTGGGCGCTGACCTCGATCTCCCAACAGCAGTTCTGGGACGACTACGACCTCCGCGAGCGCACCGACGGCGCGGTGGGCGGCGTGCTCTCGGTCATCGTCTCGGACTGGAACACACCGGGCATGGTCCACGACAAACCCGCGACGGAGTGCAGCCCGGAGGAAGTCCGCGAGGAGGTCTGGGCCCAGCTCACCGCCCACCTCGACCGCGAGCGCGAGGGACTGACCGAGGAGAACGTCTACGACTGGGCGCTCGACCCCGCACTCAGCCCCACGGATGGAGGGATGGCGAACGAGGAACCCCTGCTCGTGAACACGGTCGGGTCGCTCCACCACCGGCCCGAGGCCGACACCGAGATCGAGAACCTGACCCTCGCCGCCGACTACGTCCACACCAACACCGACCTCGCCTGCATGGAAGGCGCGAACGAGGCCGCCCGTCGGGCGACCAACGCGATCGTCGCGCGCTCAGGGATGCGCGCCGACCCCTGCGAGGTCCACGACCTCACCGAGCCCCGCGTGTTCGAGCCGTTGAAACGTCAGGACGAAGTCCGCTATCGGTTCGGACTCCCCCACCCTGGCGAGGCCAGAAAGAACGCCTCGCGGCTGATGCGTCGACTCCGTCCGCGGGTCTGACCGTTCTCAGCCCTCGACCAGTCGTCGGAGGTGTTCGGGCGGGACCGCGCCGCGGGCGGCGTGGCCGTCGTAGGCGAACGTCGGCACGCCCGTGACCCCGACCTGCTGGGCGTCGGCGAACCGCGCTTCGAGGTCGGCCTCGCGCTCGGGGTCCTCGACCGCCTCGCGGAGCTCGTCGGTCGGGATACCCATATCGTCGGCGAGGTCGGCGAGGACGTCCGGATGGCCGATGTCGCGCTCGTCCTGCCAGAGCGCGTCGAAGACGGCTTCGTGGAACCCCTCGAACTGCTCGGGGTACCGCTCGCGAACGAACAGCGCGGCCTGCTGGGCGGGTTTCGAGTCCACGTCCGTCGCGAGCGAAAGCGACATTTCGACGTCGTACTCGTCCTGGAGGCGCTCGACGTTCTCGCGCGCCTGGGCGTAGTAGTCCTCGTCCTTGCCGTCGTCGGCGTCGGTGTCTATCTCGCCGTCGGGGCCGCGCTTGCCCGCTCGAAGGTCGAACGGATGCCACTCGACGTCGAGAGGCTGGTCGCGCTGGTCTCGGTACTGTTCTAGCGAGGCCTCCCCCAGATAACAGAACGGACAGACGTAGTCCGCGTACATCGTGAGCGTTTCTGACTGACGGGTCGCGGCGTCGTGACTCATAGCGATGAAAGACGCTCGCGACCGAAAAGGGGTCGGCTTACTTGCCGCGGTTGCGGTCGCTGTTGATGCTCGGACGGGTGTGCTCCGCGCCCTTACCCTTCTCGCCGAGGCCACGGCCCTGCGTGCCGGCGCTGGTGAGGCCGCGGAACGCCCGGCCGCGGTGGGAGTCGTCACAGATCCACGAGAGGTCGTCGTCGTTCTCGATCGCGGGGTGTTCGGGGTCGACGAGGATCACCTCGAACCACTTCTGGCTCCCGTCCTGGCCCACCGGATAGGAGTTCAGGACGCGGAGATTGCGGAACTTCCGGCTGGCGCGCTCCTCGCCGATGCGCTGGATGGACTTCCGGCGCGTGACGCGGTTGACGCCCTGGCGCTTGGTTCGCCGGCCCGCGGTGTGGCGCTGTTTGCGCGCCGTCCCTTTGCGCACGGCGACCCGCGCGAGGACGATCCCCTGTTTGGCCTTGTAGCCGAGCGAGCGCGCCCGGTCGAGCCGCGTCGGGCGCTCGATACGCTCGATGGCACCCTCCTGCCGCCACTCCTGGAGGCGTCGCCACTGGAGCTCGGCCTGCATCTCGTTTTCGGGGTCGTGCCACGCGTCGCCGATGTGTGAATAGAAGCTTCGTGCCATGATATGCCTCCGGGCGTTGGTGGTTCAGCCACGCGGTCTCGGCCGCGCAGGCCACATACCGTCCTGTTGTGCGCGCCGCACCGAACAGGTGCCCGCCGGTGCCCGTCGCCTGCGAGTTGGCCTCCCTTCGGCGATCGCGCTGTTAAGGCCTTCGGAACCGCGAGACGCGTGCGAGAGGCTGTCGAACGAGGCTCGAAGTACTTAAACCGCCGTCGGGTGCAAGCCGTACCCCCAACATCGGAACGGGTGTCGGGGCCAGTGATGTTCTCGAAACCGACAGCCCGCGACCGCATCGTACCGCGAACGCACCGAGCGGAGGACGACCGATGACCGCCGCACTCACGGCGTTCACCGCGGTGCCGCTCCAGACCGGTTCGATCGCGTATCTCGCGGTGGTGTTCATCGTGCTCGCCATCATCGCCTACGTCGCCGGGGCGCAGGGTATCGCTGGCCTCACCGCCGAGATCGCCCGGATCCTCATCATCGTCTTCGTCATCCTCGCGATCCTCTCGGTGGTCCTGAACTTCCTCTGAGGACCACGCCAAATTTTTTCGAGCAAGGGGTCGTCGGTGACCGCATGAACCGAGTGTTGAGTGCCGGGACCGCGCTCACGGTGACCGGGCTCGCGGGCTACGTCGTCGGTATCGTCGCCGCGTACCCGGGGCGGGCGTTCTCGATCACGGGTATCATGGCGGGCGTCACGCTCTCGGTCATCGGGCTGTGGGGCGCGCCGGAGGCCACACCGTGATCACCGCGATGAGCGCCACGGCAACCGGCGTCACCGAACGCGACGGGATCGAGGACGTCCGTGCGGCCGACGGGACGACCTGGATCCGGGCGACCGATACGACCCCCGACGAACGCCAGCGGCTCCGCGAGGCGTTCGACATCGACCCGCTCGCGACCGAGGACGTGATCGACACGGTGCGACCGAAGACCGAGGAGTACCCGGACTACACGTTCGTGTTGTTCAAGACCGCCCGACTCGCGACCGGCGACACCGCCTTCCGCGACGAGGTCGAGACGACGCCCGTCGGGCTGTTCGTCGGCTCCGACTGGCTGGTCACGCTCTCGGTGACGCCCGTCGAGGCCGTCGAGCGGGTCTGGGGGCTGGTCCGCGACGGCCGGCTCAACGACGACACCGGCGCGGACCGCATCGCCTACCGGGTCATCGACGGGATGGTCGAGGGCTACTTCGACGTCCTCGACGAGCTCGAGGACGGGATCGAGACCATCGAGGAGGCGGTGGTAACGCCCACCGACACCGAGGTACTCGAATCGATCAACGAGATCCGGCGCGAACTCCTCTCCTTCCGGCGGCTGCTCTGGCCCTCCCGCGAGGCGATCGGGGTGCTCGCCCGCGGCGACGCCGCCGGGATCCGGCCCGACTCGGAGAAGTACTACCGCGACGTCTACGACCACCTCGTCCAATTGGTCGAGCTCACCGTCACCTATCGCGACCTCGCGTCAGGGGCGCGCGACATCTACCTCAACACCCTCTCGCAGTCGACAAACGAGGTGATGAAGACCCTCACGGTGGTGGCCACGGTCGTGTTGCCGCTCACGCTCGTCACGGGCCTCTACGGCATGAACTTCGAGACCATGCCCGAGCTCGCGTGGCCGCTCGCCTACCCCGCCGTCCTCCTCGGGATGGTCGTCGTCGTGGTGATCCTCGTCGCGTACTTCAAACGGGAACGGTACATCTGAGGCGGGTCGACCGGACCCGATCGGAGCGTCCGGCGGGACGCAACACCAACAGTTACAATCCCCGACGGAGCAGTATCGAAGCAATGAGCGATATCACGGTGTACGACGACCGGCTCGCCGACCAGGTGGCGGGCGAGGGGTTCGCGGTGGCGGTCGTGACCGCCACGAAACCCGACTTCTACAAGCAGGCCCCCGTCGTCACGGCGGCGCGTCGCCAGGGGCTCCCGTGTTTCGTACTCCACACCGGCCAGCACCACGACGACCTCCTCGGCCACGGGCTCGCGGAGTACGGCATCGCCGACAGCGTCGCGGTCGACCTCGGTATCCGGGGCGGGCTCTCCGAGAAGACCGCCCAGCTCACGAGCCGTATCGCGAGCTTCGCCGACCACCTCGACGAGCACTACCCCGACACCACCGTGTTGCCCATCGTCCACGGCGACACCCTCGCTGCCGGTATCGTCCCACAGGCGTGGGCGTTCGCCACCAACCAGTTCGTCGCCCACAACGAGGCCGGCCTCCGGGGGATGTCGCCGACCTTCGAGAACCACACGGATCCTGAAAAGTTCATCGAGGACCAGTGGAACGGCGAGTGGTCGCTCAACCGAACCGAACCGTTCCCCGAGCAGTACGACACCTTCGTTGGGTCTGCAGCTTCGGTCTATCACTTCGCGCCGACCGAACTCAACCGCGAGCACCTCGTGCGCGAGGGCTACCCCGAGGAAGTCGACGGTACGCCTCGAATCCCGGTCGTCGGCAACTCCGTCGTCGACGCGATCGAGATGAAGGCCGACGAGGACCTGGAGGAATCCGTCTTCGACGTCTATCCCATTCTGGAGGAGCGCGACGACTGGATCCGGGTCGACATCCACCGCCGGGCGAACCTCCTCCCCGACCGTTTCGAGGCGATCGTCGACTGCGTGGTCCGGCTGGCCGAGGCGGGCTACAACGTCAACTTCGTCGAGCTCACGGCCACGAAACGCGCGCTCGAGAACTACGGCCTTCGTGATCGCATCCTCGACCTCGACGACGAGCACGACAACTTCCTCTTCACGGGCCTCTGGAAGAAGCACGCCCACGTCTACGAGTTCCTCCGGTCGGGCCAGTGTTTCGCCGAGCTCACCGACTCGGGCAGCATGCAGGAGGAGCTGAACCACATCGACGAGGCGGTCTGCCTCACCGCGCGCTACAACACCGACCGGCCGGAGACGGTCTTCGACGCGGGCACCAACCTCCTCGTGCCGCCGACGACGGGCGAGGCGATGTTCGACCTCGTCGAGCACGTCCACGAGACCGAATCGGTTCGCGACCAGCTTCGAACGGGCGAGTCGATCTACGGCGCGAACGTCGGCGAGACCATCGTCGAGTTCCTCGACGACCGCCGTGACGACGCCCCGTTCGAGTGGGCCCACGAACGCCTCGGCTTCGACGGTGACGAGCAGGGCTTCGAGTACCTCTGACCGACGAACCGGCGTCGACTCGTCCCCGGACACGAAACGGTATCGACCGGAGGACGAGCCACTTATCCCTCCCTGCTGTGGTGAAACGAACGATGGAGACGGCAGACACACCACGGATCGGTATCATCGGCCTCGGGAGCTGGGGGTCGTACCACGCGACCCGGTTGACCGAGGGCGACGCGAGGCTCGCCGGCGGGGTCGACATCGACGCGACGGCGCGCGAGCGCTTCGAGGAGCGCTTCGACCGCCCGACCTACGGGAGCCTCGACGAGCTGGTCGATGCGGGGGTCGACGGGATCGTCGTCACGACGCCGAACCGCTACCACGAGGAGCAGGCGGTCGCGGCGTTCGACGCCGGCTTGGACGTGCTGCTCGAGAAACCGCTCGCCCACAGCCTCGACAGCGCCGAACGGATCGCCACCGCCGCACGGGATGCGCCGGGGACCTGCATGGTCGGGTTCAAGAACCGCTTCCTGCCGGCCGTCGAGGTCGTGAAGGGCTACCAGGACCAGGGTCGGTTCGGGGAGACCACCCACGTCGAGGCGAACTACGTCCGCCGGCGCGGCGTCCCCGGCCGCGGGTCGTGGTTCACACGGAAGGACGCGGCGGGCGGTGGCTCGCTCGTCGACATCGGCGTGCACGCGATCGACCTCGCGCTCCACTTCCTGGACTTCCCCGAGATCGAGACCGTGCTCGGCCAGACGCGGAGCCAGTTCGGCGGTCGCGAGGACTACACCTACCTCGACATGTGGGGCGAGGACTCCGGTCCGGAGGCCTTCGACGTCGACGACTCCACGTCGGCCCTGCTGACCTGCACGGACGGCCGGACGATCGCGCTCGAATGCGCGTGGGCGGCCGACCGCGAACCCACCGACGAGTTCGTGATCCAGGGTACGGAAGCGGGGGCGACGCTCGACCGCGGCAGCGGGGCGCTCACGATCCACGAGGCCCACGACGTCGGCGCGCCGCACTTCGTGAACGCCGAGGTCGAGACCAAGGAGGTGAACCCCATCGCGGCCGAACAGCGCGCCTTCGCGACGGCGATCGAGACCGGCACGCCGCCGGAGCGCAACACCCCCGAGCAGGCGCTGGCCGTCCAGCGGGTGCTCGACGCCATCCAGCGCTCCAGCGCAACCGGCGAAGCAGTCTCCGTCGAGTAATCCTCACTGCTTCAGAAGTCCCCGGTGACGATGTCCGCGACCCGCTGCCGGTCGAAGAGCCGGTCGTCGCCGGTGACGTTTCCGAACGTCTCCGGGTAGATCTGCTTCGCGCCCCGTTCGGTCAGGAACAGGTTGTGGATCGGGCCCTGATTCAGGTAGCCGCCGCGGTAGACACGGCCGTTTCGCACGGCGGCGAGCTGGCTGCCGACGGGGTGGTCCTCCATGTACGCGAGCACCGTCTCGCGGAACTCGCTCGCGGTCTTTCGCTCGTGGCCGCGAACGAGGAGGACCGTTGGATCGACCTCCAGGAGGGTCTCGTAGTCCAGTTCGCCGCGGTTCGTGGTGCTGAGGTTCTCGATGTCGGTCCCGGCGAGCGCGTCGGTGACCCCGAGGTCGCGCCACTGTTTCTTGCTCGTGCCCGTGTCGGTGAGCCGATACGGCGAGAACGTCTCGGGTTCGTCGGTCGCCTCGTAGGTGAGCAGAACGTCGGGTCGTTCGGATTCCGACGGGAGCTGTGACCGAACCCTTCCGATGAACTCGTCGTGGAGCCGCTCGAACGCCCGATAGCGATCGTGTTGTTGGAACACCGTCGCGACCGTCTCGAACGCCTCGTAGAGGGTGTAGTACCGGTAGTCGTGCCACTCGTCCGAGCGCCGGAAGATCAGGTTGCCGACGAATGGCGCGACGTTGGTGGCGATCTCCTCGACGTCCGCCTGACGCCACTCGAACCAGTTGACCAGCATCCGCGGGTCGTAGAGGTGCACGTCGTTGTCGAGCTCGTAGAACTGCTCCTTCGTCTGCACCTCCGGGTTCCGCTCGACCGCGTCCCGACCGACGTTCACACCCGGCAGCTCGTCGTAGACGTAGGTGTAGTACCGGTCCGCGTCGCCGCTGCCGGTCATGCCGCCGGCCTGCCCGAGCGCGACGGCCATGTCCGCGTAGCCACCGTCGTAGGCGATCCAGCGTTCGGGGACCGTCTCGAAGCGTACCTCCCCGACCGGTGCCATCGAGACGGTGTAGGACCGACCGTCGCTCGTCGTGGACCCCGTCGTCCTCGTCGTCTCGTTCCTCGTCGCCGAGGTGTTCGCGGTCGAACCGTCGCTACAGCCCGCGAGCAGCCCACCGCCGACGACCGCACCGCCGTACTTCACGTACTCCCGTCGTGTCGGTGCCCGGCTGCGGCCCGTGTTCCGTCCCATGCGTTTTAGGTATGCCTAAAGTAGAAGGGTGTTTCGATTCCGCTCGGTCGGGGGCGTCGACGGGAGGGGCGGAGCGGGACGAGTTCGCCGACGGATGATCGCGGATCGACAAATCGCTTCGCTCATAACGAAACTTCGTTGTCGATTTAGGCAAGCTTAAGTTTCGAAAGCCACAACGAACCGTCGATGAACGGATCCAATCAGGACTGGTGGCCGGACCGGTTACGGCTCGAGATCCTCGACAACGACACGCGTCCCGGGGACCCGATGGACGAGGAGTTCGACTACGCCACGGAGTTCGAGAAACTCGACCTCGACGAGGTGAAGACGGACATCGAGGACGTGCTGACCACGTCCCAGGACTGGTGGCCCTCGGACTACGGTCACTACGGCCCGCTGATGATCCGGATGGCGTGGCACAGCGCCGGCACCTACCGCGTCTCGGACGGCCGCGGCGGGGCCGCCGACGGTGCCCAGCGCTTCGCTCCCCTGAACAGCTGGCCCGACAACGCCAACCTCGACAAGGCCCGTCGACTGCTCTGGCCGGTCAAGGAGAAGTACGGGAAGAAGCTCTCGTGGGCCGACCTGATCGTTCTCACCGGGAACGTCGCCCTCGAATCGATGGGCTTCGAGACGTTCGGCTTCGCCGGCGGTCGCGTTGACGCCTTCATGCCCGACGAGGCCGTCGACTGGGGCCCCGAGGACGAGATGGAGGTCACCGACCCCGACCGCTTCGACGAGGGCAAGGACCTGAAGAACCCGCTCGCCAACACCGTCATGGGCCTCATCTACGTGAACCCCGAGGGCCCCTACGGCGAACCCGACGTCGAGGGCTCGGCACACAACATCCGCGAGACATTCGACCACATGGCGATGAACGACGAGGAGACGGTCGCGCTCATCGCCGGCGGCCATACCTTTGGAAAAGTCCACGGCGCGGACGACCCCGAACACCTCGGCCCCGAACCCGAGGCCGCCGACCTCGAAGAACAGGGTCTCGGCTGGAAGAGTGACTACGAGTCCGGTCGTGGGCAGGACACGATCACCGGCGGCATCGAGGGTCCCTGGACCAGCGCGCCGACGAACTGGGACATGGGCTACCTCGACAACCTGCTCGACCACGAGTGGGAGGCCCACAAGGGCCCCGGCGGTGCCTGGCAGTGGCGGCCGGTCGGCGGGGAACTCGAAGGGACCGTCCCCGAGGCCCACGACGCGGAGTCGACGGTCGACCCCATGATGCTGACGACCGACGTCGCGCTGAAGAAGGACGACGACTATCGTGACGTCCTCGAACGGTTCCAGGACGACCCCGAGCTGTTCCGGGAGTCGTTCGCGAAGGCGTGGTACAAGCTGATCCACCGCGACATGGGCCCACCGTCGCGATTCCTCGGCTCCGAGGTGCCGGACGAGGAGATGCTCTGGCAGGACCCGATCCCCGACGCCGACTACGAGATCGTCGACGAGGACGCGATCGAGACGCTCGCGAACGAGATCCGCGACTCCGGGTTGACCACCTCCCAACTGGTCAGAACCGCGTGGGCGTCGGCGTCGACCTACCGCGAGAGCGACAAGCGCGGGGGCGCGAACGGCGGCCGGATCCGCCTCCGACCACAGCGCGATTGGGCGGTCAACCAGCCCGACGAGCTGGCGACCGTGCTCGACACGCTCGAAGGGATCCGCACGGCGTTCAACGAATCACGGGACGACGGCACGCAGGTCTCGCTCGCCGACCTCGTCGTGCTCGGTGGCAACGTCGCCGTCGAGGACGCGGCGGCCGAGGCCGGTCACGAGATCGAGGTTCCGTTCGAGCCGGGTCGGACGGACGCCTCCCAGGAGCAGACCGACGTCGAATCCTTCGAGGCGCTCAAGCCGGTGGCCGACGGCTTCCGGAACTACCGCTCCGCCGAGGCCGACCAGCCGGCCGAGGAGCTGCTGGTCGACAAGGCGGAACTCCTCGACCTGACCGTCCCCGAGATGACGGCCCTGGTCGGCGGGATGCGCGCGCTGGACGCCAACTACGACGGCTCCGACCTCGGTGTTTTCACCGAACAGCCGGGAACGCTGACCAACGACTTCTTCGCGACCCTGCTCGGGATGGACGCGGAGTGGGAGTCGGCCACCGAGGACGACTACCGCTTCGAGGCCTACGACCGCGACACCGGCGAACTCGTTCGGGAGGGCACCCGCGTGGACCTCGTCTTCGGGTCGAACGCCCGACTCCGCGCCGTCGCGGAGGTCTACGGGGCCGACGACGGCGAGGAGAAGTTCGTCGAGGACTTCGTGGACGCGTGGCACAAGGTCATGACCCACGACCGCTTCGACCTCGAATAGGTCACCCGCGACGGTCTCGATCCACTCGGTTTCGAATCGATACGATGAATCCGCTTTTTCGCTGAACTGCGCTTTCGACCGACCTGATGGCTCGTTCGCTTCGGATCGAATTCGAAAGCACCGATCGGTGCGGGGGATACCGGACGTCAAACGAAGTGAGATATCACCGGTTAGAAGTCGCCGTCGACGATGTCGACGACCCGCTGGCGATCGAACAGCCGTTCTTCCGGCGGGATCGCCGGATACCCACCCTCGGTGTACGTCGGCCACTCCCCGAATCGGTCGGGGAACAGTTGTTTCGCGGTCATCTCGAGCTGGAAGAGGTTCATGACCGGGCCCTGCATCCCGTATCCCGAGGGATAGTACCGCTCGTTCCGGAAGGCGGGTACATCGTCGGCGAGGGCGTCGTCCACGATTTCCGACCGGTTCTCGAGAAACGTTTCCCCGAGTGCGGTCCCCCAGTAGCGTAGAACGACATCCGGCTCGACTTCGACCAGCGCCTCGTAATCGTAGGATCCGTCGCTGCTGGGGTCGATGCCGGCCTCGGTGAACGCGTTCGTCATCCCGAACGGACGGAGGTGGTTCCAGATGTACCCCTGCTGTGTGAAGTCGTACGGCCAGAACGTCCCATCCGTGTAGGCGATAACCGCCACCGACGGTCGTTCGGACGCTGGCGGGAGATCGGCCGTGATTCGACCGACGAGGTCGTCGTGCATCGACTTGAACTCCCGGTAGCGCTCTTCTTCCTGTAACACGGCGGCGAACTTGCCGAGGTACTCCCAGAGCGAGTAGTACTCGTAGTCCTTCCGGCATCCCTGTGGGGGCTGGCCGTTCGTCCGGCTGTAGTAGTTTCCGAACCACGGTCCGATGTCCGCCTCGATCCGCGAGAGGTCCTCGGTGTCCCACCCGAACGCGCTGCTCCGCAGGAGACATGGGTCGAGAAAGTGGATGTCGCTATCGAGTTCGTAGAGGAGCTCTTTGTCGAGCGTGTTGGGGTTCCCGCTCGGCGTCACACGACCGAGGTCTCCCCACTCGAACTCGACCCCATCGAGGCTATCGTAGTAGTACCCGACCGTGTTCCCGAACAGTTGTTTGTCGTATCCGATGGCGTTGATCGAATCACCGTGACCGAACGCGACGGCGGCACCGGCGGAGATCGGGTAGTACGCCAAGAAGCTCTCGGGGACGGTATCGAGCGCGACGTCACCGACCGGTGAGAGGGTCACCGAGTAGCCCTCGTCCGCGGCTGTCGAGGTGTCCGTCGCAGCCCCACCACTGGCCGTCTCGGCTGGCGTCGATCCGGAGTCGAACTGCCCCCCACACCCGGCGAGCAGGCTCCCGCCGACGACTGCCCCGCCGTACTTCACGTACTCCCGTCGCGTCGGTGCTTCGTGGTGGTCGCGGTCGTCGGACATACGATTTAGGCTCACCTAAACGAGCAAAAGCGTTCCGGAATTCGGCCAGCCGAACCCTGTCGGTGTGGCGCTCCACAGGTGCGGACGAGCTATCCCGGTGAGATCGGTTTCCGTTCACCTCGGGGCAGGGAGCCGCTCAGTACGGTTCTTCTACGTGCCATCGACGAAGGGTGATGGAACGGCCGTATTCGCAGCGGATCGCTCGTTTCTATATCGTCGTATGAGATTCATCGTGGTCGAATCGGACCCGAAACAGTGACCTCACAAGACACTTACCGGATGTCGAAAAACGGTCCGCGATGGCCGCTCCCACCGATTCGATAGGTTCCTCACTGAAATCGAGACCATGGGCACGCGAACTCGGGTTTCTCGCCCCGCCGCTGTTCGCCGCGCTCGTCGTCTACCTCGCGTACCTCCTCACGCATCCGTATCCCGGGCTCGGTGCGGGGCTGTTCTCACTGGTGGCCGAGCGGATCGGTGCCAACGGCTACGGACTCCCGACCCGGATCCCATACTACACCACCCACGGGATCCCGTTCGCGTATCCGCCGCTGTTCCTCTACGTCTACGCGGCACTGCTCGACCTCACTGGCGTGGGGCCGCTCGCGCTCACCCGGTTCGTACCGGGGCTCTACGTCTTCGGCTCCGTCGTCGCGACGTACGCGCTCGGACGCGAGCTCCTCACGACACGGTGGCAGGCCAGCGTCGCGGGGGTGGCGGTCGCCACGAGTCCCGCGGTGTTCCGGATGGTGCTGACCGCGGGCGGCATCGTACGCGCCCCCGCCTTCGCGGTGATGATGGCCGGGCTCGTCGTCGGCGTGAAGCTCTTTCGGACCCACCGCCGGCGGTGGCTGGTCGCTGCGGTCGGCTGCTTCGCGCTGACCACCCTGAGTCACCCCGTCAGCGCGGCGTTTCTCGGGTTCAGCTACCTCGTGTTCTTCGCCGTCTTCGACCGCACACCCCGCGGGTTCGGCTACGGTGCGGTCGTGGCGGTCGGCGGGTTGGTCTTGGTGGGTCCGTGGCTCCTGACGGTCGTCTCGCGCCACGGTGTCGACGTGTTCGTCCAGGCGTCGAGCACCCACGGCGGGCTCGGGCTGAAGCCCCTCCAGCTCGTCACGTTCTGGTACAACCCGAAGTTCGCCTTCCCATCGGTGTGGGCCGTGTTCGTCCTCGTCGGCGGGTGGTACCTCCTCGCCGACCGGTCGTACCCGCTCCTCGTCTGGTTGGGGCTCTCGATGCTGTTCTTCCCGCGCCGGATGGCGATGGTGGTCGGCGTGCTCGTCGCCGCCGTCGGGGTCTGCCGGGCCGCACGCGCCACCCAGCGGATGCGAACGCGGGTCTCGCCCTCGGTCCCGATCCGACCGGCGACGGTGCTGGTCGTCGTGCTCTGTCTCTACGCCGCCGGAACCGGGTCGGTCTACGCCGCGAACTACCCAGGTATCGACGGCCCCTCCTCGACCCAGATGTACGTCGACGACGACGATATCGAGGCGATGGAGTGGGCAGCGGCGAACACACCCGAGAACGCCTCGTTCGCCGTGGTCGGTGACACCGCCGAGTGGTTCCCGTTGTTCGCGAAGCACACGTCGGTGCTCACGTATCGGGGGGCCGAGTGGCTCGATGGCGAGGATCAGAACGAACGGATGCGGGCTATCGGTGCGGTCGCCGCGTGTGACGACGCCGCCTGCCTGACGGACCGGCTCGCGGCGGCCGACCGCTCACCCGACTACCTCTACCTCTCGGCGGACAGCTACTCCGCGAACTACGATGTCCGGGCACAGTCGACGGCGATGCGGCCCTCGCTCGTCCGTTCGGCGCGCTACGAGATCGTCTTCGAGAACGACGGCGCGCTGGTCGTGAAGGTCGTCGACTGAGTCGGCACCGTTCGATATCGGAGCCCGCGGTTCAGCGGGCGGTGTGGTCCGAGATCGAGTCGAAACGGTCGTCGGCGATCGCCCGGGCGATCCCGGTCGAATCGAGCGCGTCCGGGGTCAGGCGCGGGTACTTCCGTTCGAAGTAGCCGAGGAGGTTCTCGACGTCCCGGCGGAGCAGGTCGTCGGCGTTCGGGTGGTCGGTCGGAACCGCCTGCGGCCAGTCGAAGACGGTGATGCCCTCGTTCGAAACCGCGACGTTGTACTCGCTCATGTCGGCGTGGACGTAGCCCGCGGCGTAGGCGGTCTGCATCTCCCGGAGCACGAGCTCACAGACACCGATGACCTGGTCGTCGGTGAGCGCGGCCTGCGAGAGTTCGACACCGTCTAGCTTGCCCATCACCACCGCGTGGCGGTTCTGGTCGACCGGTCGTGGCACCGAGACGTCGGGATAGAGGGCTTCGAGCGCGCCGTACTCGCGTTCGGCGGCCTTCCGGGCGGTGTACATCCACGAGACGTGGTCGTTGTCCGAAGTGTAGTCGCGCTCGCGCATCACCTCTCGGAAGTTCGTATAGCCCTCACGGTGGAACTTCAGCGCGAAGGAGGTGTACGAGGAGACCTCGTAGACGTCGCTCTCCTTGCCCACACCGAGGGGTGCGCCGACGCCCTCGATGGTGCCGCGCTCGGCGAAGGTGTGGAGCGCGAGCGCATCGTAGCCCTCGAAGGTGAGTTTGTAGCCCTCGTACTGGATCGTCCGGCGTTCGAGCAGCCCCCGGTCGGCACACCGGTCGAGCCGGTAGTCGACGTTCTCGGGTGTGAGGTCCGAGAAGTCGGCGAGCTTTCCGCGATTCACCCACTCGCTGAAGCGCATCCCCTGCTCGACGCCCGAGAGGAGGTAGAAGTCCTCGGGTTCGAGCGCCGCCATCTCGCTCGCGACGTTCTGGACCATTACCTGCCGTACGCCGCTCGTGGGTAAAAACGCCGCGTGCCACCGTCGATAAATCCTATATTGGGATACAAAATCGGAGATTCATCCGTTGGTGTTGGATGGGGCGGAGCGGCTGCGGTGCTGTGGCGGTGGGATGCTGTCGGCGCGCGGGAGCGCCGGAGGCGCGACCCGTGCGAGGGATGAGCGGAACGAGCGGAGCGAGTGAAGCGAATCGGTTGGGGAGAGTGTGGCCGTCGTGGGGCGGTGGCGGAAGCAGTGCGGTTTCTCAGTTGTGGCGGGATTAGTAATCGCGCTCGTTTCGCTGGCGGATCGAATCTTGTAGTCGCGCTCGTTTCACAGACGAGTCAGATCATAGAACTCGACGGCGGTTCGCGGACACGTTCGGGGACCTCACACTCATCCGGAGGACGACGACTCAGAGTTCACGAAACACGAATCGCTTTGTCGAATCGGTCCCTGAACCAGCCATGACCGATCTCGACGACCGGGAGTGGCGGCTCATCCGCGAAGACACCAGAAGCGGGCCGTTGAACATGGCGCTCGACGAGGTCGCCGCCGAGACCGCCGCGGACGGCGGGCCACGCACCCTCAGAGTCTATCGGTGGGAGCCCGCGACGCTCTCGCTGGGCTACCATCAGGAGCCCGAAACCGTCGACTGGGACTTTTGCGAGCGCGAGGGGATCTCGGTGACGCGACGGCCGACCGGCGGCGGCGGCATCTACCACGATACTCGCGGGGACATCTCCTACTCGATCGTCGCGCCCGCCGACGAACTCCCGGGGGACCTGATGGAGACCTACGAGTTGCTCTGCGAACCCCTGTTCGACGCGCTGGAGAGGGTAGGAGTCGAAGCGGGCTTCGTCAACGAGGAGCGCCCCGCGATCTTCGAACCCGCGTGTTACCTCCGGGGGCTCCACCCGGCGCACGACGTAGTGGCGGGCGACGGCCGGAAGCTGAGCGGGAACGCCCAGTACCGCCGGCGCGACAGCGTGATCCAGCACGGTTCGGTGCTTTTCTCCGACGCCGTCGAGACCCACCTCGACTGTTTCGTCGATTCGCCGAACCCCGAGACGTTCCGCGAGCGCGTGACGAACCTCCGAGAGCAACGGGATCTGGAGCGGGAGCGGGCGGTCGAAGCGTTCGAGGCGGCCCTCGGGAAGTGGGCGGACGCCGACGTGGGCGAGTGGACCGACGACGAACTCGCTCTCGCGCGTGCGCGCGTAGAGGAGAAGTACGATTCTCCTGCGTGGAACCGCGACCGGGTAGACCCGACGGCCTGAAAGCGGATCGGGTGGCTCTTTGTGACCGCGGTCGAGGCCCGGGTATGCACGTAGGCGCACACGTCTCGGTCGCCGGCGGTGTCGACAACGCCATCGAGCGCCAGGTCGACGTCGGCGGGAACTGCGGCCAGATATTCACGGCCTCGCCCCAGGTCTGGGCCGGCCCGAGCTTCGACGACGAGGAAGCCGCAGCGTTTCGCGATTCCGACCTCGGCCCGTGGGTCATCCACGCCTCCTACCTCGTCAATCTCGCCACCCCCAAAGACGACCTCCGCGAGAAGTCCGTCGCGAGCCTCCAAGACGAGTGCGACGCCGCGGATCGTCTGGGCATCGAGTTCGTCAACGTCCACCTCGGTGCGCACACCGGCGCGGGCGTCGACGGTGGACTCACGAACGCCGGGGAGGCCATCGACGAACTCGATATCCCGGAAGGAGTCACCCTGCTGGTCGAGAGCGACGCCGGGAGCGGGACCAAGCTCGGCGGCGAGTTCGACCACCTCGCGACGGTTCGCGATCGGACCGACGAGGACATCGAGTTCTGTCTCGACACCGCCCACGCCTTCGCCGCGGGCTACGACTTCTCGACACCCGAGGGGGTCGAGGATTCGCTGGCGGAGTTCGACGACATCGTCGGCCTCGATTCGCTCCGGTGTATCCACCTCAACGACTCGAAACACGCCTGTGGCACCAACAAGGACGAACACGCCCACATCGGCGAGGGCGAGATCGGGAGTGAGGGAATGCGGGCGGTCATCAACCACGACGCGCTCGCCGACGTGCCGTTCGTGCTCGAAACCCCCACCGAGGACGGCAAGAGCTACGCCTGGAACATCGAGCGCGTCAAGGACTACCGCGAGGAGTGAACCCGTCCGAGGGAGGGACGGGTTCCCCGGTCAGTCGTCCTCTTCCTCGCCGCCGCCGTTCTCACCGCCACCGTCTTCGTTCTCTCCGCCGCCGCCACCGTCTTCGTTTTCGCCCCCACCGTCTTCACCGCCGCCACCACCGCCATCCTCACCGCCACCACCATCCTCGTTCTCTCCACCGCCGTCCTCGCCTTCGCCGCCGAGGCTCGAACAGCCGGCGAGGCCGACCGCGAGAACGCCGCCGGCCATCGCGAGGGCGCGTCGCCGGTGATACCGTTCGGTTTCGTCCGTCTTTCGGGTCATCACCGGCCGAACGAAGAGCGACACCCTAAGCGTTCCTCTCCCGTCCACCGAGCGGAAACGAAGGTTGATACGGGTCGCCTCACTACCCGGGGAAGGTTACGTATGGAGGTACGGGACGGAGTGAGCTACGACGACGTGTTGGTAGTGCCGAAACGCTCGGCGGTCGACCACCGGGGGGACGTGGACCTCGGAACCCATCTCGCACCGGGACTCGCGCTCGACAGCCCGGTCCTCGGCGCGGCGATGGACACCGTGACGGAGGCCGAGACGGCCATCGCGCTGTCGGCGGTCGGTGGATTGGGAGTCGTTCATCGGTTCCTGCCGGTCGACGACCAAGCGGCCGAGATCGAGCGGGTGGTCGCGGCGGGCGAGCGGGCGGGCGGCGCGGTCGGCATCGAGGAGGACTTCGTCGAGCGAGCGGACGCACTGGTCGAGGCCGGCGCGGCGTGTGTCGTCGTCGACGTCGCCCACGGCCACATGGAGCGGTGTCTCGACGCGGTCGCCGAGATTCACGAGGCGTTCCCCGACACAGTGCTCGTGGCGGGCAACGTCGCGACCGCGGCGGGCGTCGCGGATCTCGCGGCCGCGGGCGCGGACTGCGTGAAGGTGGGGGTCGGCCCCGGCTCGCACTGCACCACGCGGGAGGTCGCGGGCGCGGGCGTGCCCCAGCTCACCGCGGTCGACGACTGCGCCGACGCCGCCGCGGAGTGTGGGGTCACGACGATCGCCGACGGCGGGATCACGAAGTCCGCCGATGCGGTGAAAGCGTTGCTGGCGGGTGCGGACGCGGTGATGGTCGGCGGGCTGCTCGCGGGCACGGCCGAAGCCCCCGGCGACGTCGTCGAACGCGACGGCGAGCGGTACAAGCGCTCGCGCGGGATGGCCTCGGCCGAGGCGGGTGCGGAGCGGACCGACAAGGAGGGCGCGGTCGACGCCGCCGAGGGGGTCGCCGGGCTGACGCCGTATCGGGGGTCGGTCGCCGACGTGGTCGGGGAGCTCGAAGCCGGCATCCGGTCGGGGCTTTCCTACTGCGGCGGGGCCGACCTCGCGGCGGCACGCGAGAACGGCGAGTTCGTCAGGAACTCCGCGGGCGCGCAGGCGAGGGCGGGGTCCCACGGCGGCGTCCGCGAGCGCTAGACCACGTCGCCACGAACGGTGAGGCCGTCCTGGTTCTCGCGGTAGGATCGCACCGCGTTCGCCGCCTGCTCGGAGTCGGGTTCGTCCATGCCGATCATCGCGAAGGCGTCGGCGAGCGTCGGGAAGACGTACTCGCCGCCCGCGAGTTTCTCGAAGGCCTCCTCGGAGCGCCGGCCGTCGAGCCAGCAGCACACCCCCCGAGGATCGAGGAGCTCCTCGTAGTTCCCGTGGGCCATCGCGCCCCGGAGGCGCTGGGTCACGTTGTCGTCGAAGCTCGCGTTGCAGACCTCGAGGTGGATGGGTTCGTTCTCGCCAACGAGGTGGGCCGCGAGACACTTCTCGGGGGCGGCGTAGCCGTTCGCGCTCGCGCGGATGTATTCCGGGTGTTCGTCCGCCCACTCCGCGCTCACGGTCTTGCCGATTCCCTCCACACCGTGCGAATCGACGAACTCGGCCTCGCGCTCCGCGTCGCCGTGGAAGAGGAGGTCCTTCGTGAGGTAGACGTCGAGGCGGGAGATGGGGTCGAGACCGAGCGCGAGATCCCCATACACCCATATTTCGCGCACCGGGACGGGCATCGGCTCCGATTCGACCGTCGAGACGAGCTGCTCGACCCGCTCGACGGCCTCCGCACGCGTGAATCCGGTCATGGCTCGACTACTCCCCCGCCGTGGAAAACGGTTTCCGCGGCGACCGGGCGGATGCGGAGGCGGTTCCGGACGGTGCGGTCGCGGTTGCGGTCGGAGCGGTCGGCGCGCGCTCGTGGTCGTGTGCGAGGGAAACGAGCACCGACCGCGGACACTGTGCGAGGGATGAGCGAAACGAGCGGAGCGAGTGAAGCGAATCGGCTGGGGAGGGCGTGGTGCACGGTTGTAGTTGTCGTGCTGTACCGCGAGTGAGCCATCGGCGAACGAGCGGTCTTTTTAGTCCACCGGAAGACGCGAAGCGTCTTCCGAGCCTTGCTTCGTTGCACTCAGCAAGACAGGTTTTTGCGAGGAGGGGTTTGCGAACGAAGTGAGCAAATCCGACGAGTAAAAAAGTGGGAGCTGAATCGGTTGGGGAGGGTGTGGCCGTCGCGGGGCGGTGCGGAGCGGTGGCGGTTCTCAGTTGCACCGGGATTCGAAATCGCGTCTCTTCGGCCGACCGATCAGGATTCGAAATCATGCTCACTTAGCCGACTGATCAAAGTTCTAGAAATCGTGCGCAGTCGACTGGCTGAGCAAGCAGCGGGAAACGACAGAACAGAACAACTCAATCCAGATCTTCGACCTCAGTAGTCCGCTCGGTCTCCCGGTTTCCCGTGTTCCGCGTCTCGGTCGGTTCGAACAACAGGATCTCGGCCTCGTCCGCCGCCACCGGCCGATGCTCCACACCTGCTGGAATCGTCACGAACTCGCCGGCTCCCAGAACTACGTCCTCCTCGTCGTCGAGTTCGAAGCGGACCTCGCCCGAGCGCACCATGAACAGTTCGTCGACGGAGTGGTGATGCCGGTCGAACTCGCCCTCGACCTTCGCGAGTTTGAGGCCGTGGTCGTTGACCGCGCCCGCGAGCCGCGGCGACCATTGCTCGTCGAACGAGTCGAAGGCCTCGTCGAGATTCGTCTTCTCCATGGGTGGTGAAGACCGCTCGACGGGAAGTAGGGGTCGGTTCTGGAGGCGAAACCGTGAAACGCCGAAGCGGACAACTCGCGGCATGAACTGTACGAAGTGCGACCGCGAGGCCGTGCTCCACGCGGCCTACTCCGGCGCGCACCTCTGTGAGCACCACCTCCGGGAGTCCGTCGAGTCCAGACTTCGGCGGCGGGTCCGCAAGGACGGACTCATCGGCCCCGACGCGAGTCCGGAAAATCCCGAGACCTGGCTCATCGGGCTCTCGGGCGGGAAGGACAGCGTCGTACTCACCTCGATCCTCGCCGAGACCTTCACCGAGGACCCGCGGATCGAGTTGGTCGCGCTCACGATCCACGAGGGCATCGAAGGCTACCGCGACGAGAGCCTCGACGCCGCCAGCGAACTCGCTCGGGATCTCGACATTCGCCACGAGGTCGTGAGCTACGCCGACGAGTTCGATCTGGAGATGGACGACGTGGCCGAGACGGACCCCGAAAACATGGCCCCGTGTGCCTACTGCGGGGTCTTCCGGCGCGACCTGCTCTCGGACTACGCCGAACGGTTCGACGCCGACAAACTCCTTACGGGTCACAATTTGGACGACGAAGCCCAGACCGCGCTGATGAACTTCTTCGAGGGCGACGTCGCCCAGATGGCGAAACACTTCGACGCCAGCCTCGGGCCGTTTCCCGAGCGCAGCGACTCCACGGAGTTCGTCCCGCGTGCGAAGCCCCTCCGGGACGTCCCCGAAAAGGAGGTCGCGCTCTACGCCCACCTCGCCGAACTACCCGTGCACATGGCCGAGTGTCCCCACTCCAGTGAGGCCTACCGAAAGGAGATCCAGGAACTCCTCCTGAAGATGGAGGCCCAGCATCCCGGAACGCGGCACTCGGTGATGGCGGGCTACGAGGAGCTCGCCGAACTCGCCGCCCGTGCCTATCGCGAGGACAGCCCCGAACTCGGCGAGTGCGAGCGGTGCGGTTCGGCCACCACCCGCGACCTCTGTCGGACCTGCCAGCTCACCGAGGCCGTCCACGCCGCCTAGTCCTCGTACGCGATGCACTCGATCCGGTTGCCGAACGGGTCACGAAACGAGAAGCGCTCCCGACCGGGGATCGGCGGTTCGGAACCGATCTCGATACCCTCGCTTTCGAGCCGGTCGCGTATCGGTTCGAGCTCGTCCACGACGAAGGCGGGGTGGCGACGTGAGCGCTCCGTTCCGGCTTCGGGCCCGAGGTGGATCTCGACCCCACCCGCTCCGAACCAGAAGCTGTCGGTGCCGTCGAGCGAGTCGGGCTTGTCGAGCGGATCAAAGTCGAGAACCTCGGTGTAGAACCGCGTCGCTCGCTCCCTCGCGTCCTCGCCCTCCGGAACACACAACTGGACGTGGTCGACGCCCTGCCAATCGGTCATGTGCGGGTGCTCTCCCCGCACGAGAATACGACTGTCGGTCGGCTTCGACCTCGACGAGACCGACATCGACCGTGTAGTACACGAACCAGCAATCGAACCTATCACGTTATTCTATCTAGAACGTTCGGTCGCAAACGCAGTACTGAAGCCGGATAGAAAACAAAAGAAATCGTATATATAATATTTCGAGTGCGTGGAGGGCACTCCGGTCAGCGGGACCTATCGGATGACGTCGAGGCCGTTGTGCTGTTCGCCGCGGTCGCCGTCCCGGGTCGACTCCACTCCGGAGAGCGACTCCCCGTCGTCGAGCGCCGCCCGCGAGCGGTCGGCCTGCTGTTGGGCGTCGGGACCGAGGACCTGGGCGCTCTGGACACCCGTCATGATGGCCATCACGCGGACCTTCCCTTTGTACTCCTCGCGGATGCGGGAGCCCCAGATCACGTTCGCGCTGGGGTCGAGGCGGTCGGTGATGCGTTCGGCGATCTCCTCGGCCTCCTTCAGGGTGAGGTCGGGGCCGCCGGTGATGTGGACCAGCCCACCCGATGCGCCCTGGTAGTCCACATCGAGGAGGGGGTGGCTCATCGCGTCCTTCACGACCTCCTCGGTCTTGTTCTTGTCCTGGGTCTCGCCCACGAGCATCACCGCGACGCCGCCCTGGTCCATGATCGAGGTCATGTCGGCGTAGTCGAGGTTGATCAGCGAGGGCTGGGTGATGGTCTCGGCGATGCCCTTCACGGTCTCGGCGATGAGCTGGTCCATCACCGAGAACGCCTTGCCGACCGGGAGGTTGGGGACGTAGTCCAGCAGCCGGTTGTTGTCGAGGACGATGATCGAGTCGGCCTCGTTGCGGAGCTCCTCGAGCCCCTCCTCGGCCTTGACGGTTCTCGCGCGCTCGACGTTGAACGGTGTCGAGACCATCCCGACCACGATCGCACCCTCGTCGGCCGCGATCCGTGCGACCACCGGGGCCGCTCCGGTGCCGGTGCCGCCACCCATGCCCGCGGTGACGAACACCAGGTCCGCACCCGAGAGCACGTCCTTCAGGGTGCCACGGGCCATCTCGGTGGCGCGCTCGCCCATCTCGGGGTTGCCACCCGCGCCGAGCCCCTGGGTGAGGGTCTTCCCGACGAGCACCCGGGTATCGGCCTGGATCATCTGGAGGTGCTGTTTGTCGGTGTTGACCGCGATGGTCTCGGCACCCTCGACGCCGATGTTGTAGAGCCGGTTGACGGTGTTGTTGCCCGCACCGCCACAGCCGACCACCACGATCCGGGGGTCGCCGAACTCGTCGAGTTCGGTCTCGTCCCGACGCTGTTTCTCCTTCTCGGCGTTTTCGAGCGCGGACTCGACGATGTCCTGCATCGTCAGGCCCTCGCGAACGGGCGCTCGGCCCGTCGCTCGCTCTGGTTCTCCTCGGCGACCATCCGGCGCACCGCCGCCCGGATGGCCTCGCTTCGGTTGGGATACTCACCGAGTTCGACCATCTGTTCGACCTCCTCTATCTGCTGCTTCGGGATCCGTAGTGTCACACGCTCCATTTGTTGTCTCCTGTGGGGACGCGTCTTACAGACCGGAACCGCTGTACGGAACCGGAGGTCGTCTCCATCGACCCGACTGTAAGACGGTCGTCTTACGCAATCGTATGCAATCGTCGCCGGTGTAATAAATCTACCGGAAGGCGTAAGACGGCTTCGAGGATCGGTCGCAAACGCCGTATACGGCCGGTTTTCGGTGTTTACGGTCCGTCGAGAACGTTGGCTGCTGGCGTCCGACGACCACAGCTCGGACAGAATCCCCAGTCGGATCGGAGTTCGTCGCCGCACTCACAGAACACCCGATGGCTCGCCTTCTCCCCGCAATTCGGGCAGTAAACGTCCTCTGAGGCGAGTTCCTCGCCACACTGACCGCAGGTTTTACGCTCGTTCGACCCCGTTTGCGCGTCCGGGGCCGGCGTCTTACGCGCGGTCGACTCCGCTTCGTCGTCTTCGACCGCAGCGCCGTCGAGCGTGATGTTTACGTTGATATCCTGGGGCTGTGATGGCGTAAACGCACCGGACAGCCGGTCGTCGACGATGGCCTCGACCCGTTCGGCGACGAGTGCATCGAGGCTGTCGGCGGTGTCGGACACAGTGGGTTCGTTCCGCGCGAGGTAGGTTCGGAGGGCCTCACGCATCGCCTCGCTCTTCGAGGCGTCGAGGGTTTCGAGCTCCTCGATGAGCTCGTCGTCCGCGCGGAACGTGATCTTGCTCATCCGTTTGCCGAAGGGAACGACAGCCGGCTACTTCAATCTTCCCGGCCGTCACACGCGTCCGACACGAACAGAAATTCTTAAACCCGGCGACCGGGGTAGTATCGGTAACCGCTCTTAGCTCAGTTTGGCAGAGCAGTCGACTGTAGATCGACTTGTCCCCCGTTCAAATCGGGGAGAGCGGATTTGCTTGCAAATCCGGTCGACACGATTTGAGCACGGAAGTCGCGGCGCGCGAGCGGAGCGAGCGGGTCGTCTTCCGACATTCAAATCGGGGAGAGCGGACTTCCGCACCGGTCACACCGGAGTCGAGCGGAGCGTCTGCCGTCGTCCGACATCGTGATCGGTCGGGTTGCGTGCGCCGGTGATGGGTTTTTTCGTCCGACTCCCGTAGGACGGGGTATGCCGAACGACAACTCCGATATGAGCGACGCACGCGACCGCCAGCGGGACCGGGCCGAGCACGTCGAGAACATCCTCGACGAGGTCGAGGCCGATACCCGCGAGCGGAAGTACCCCGTCAGTAGCGAGGACCTCGCGACCGAGTACGCCGACCAGCCGATCGACATGCCGAACGAGACCGAGTCGATGGGCGACGTCTTCCGTCGGCTCGACGACGAGTACGACACGCCCGAGCAGGTCCGCGAGGCACTCCACGGCGAACTCACCGGCGAGGCGGGCGGCCGAGGCGAGTACAACGACGAGCGCGACCTCACGGCGCTCGACGACGCCGAGGACACCGACACCGTCTAGGCCACCGTGTGAGGTGAGGGAAAGGCTCAAACACGCCGGCTTCGGCTATTCGCTGTGAATCGGAGCAGGCTCACCTCGGTGCTGATCGCCCTCCTCGCGGTGCTCGCGCTCGCCGTCGGGGCCGCCGTCATCGACGCCCCGACGGCCACCCAGGGAGCCGGCGGCGGGAGCGGTGGCGGCTCCGGCGGTTTCTTCGGGTCGGGTAGCGGCTTCAGTCTCGGGGGGTCGCCGTCGCCGGAGACGGCCGGTGAGTTCCCGGCCGAGTTCTTTCAGCTCCTGCTCGTCGTGGTCGGGGTGATGGCGCTCGTGCTCCTCGTTCTGCTCTGGAACGAGTTCGACCTCGGCGACCTCCGACGGGT
>NZ_QZWE01000037.1:0-27770 GCF_003602035.1 Halococcus sp. IIIV-5B
CGCCCGCCGCGCCCTCGATCAGCCCGGGGACGTCGAGCACCTGGATGTTCGCGCCCTTGTGCTTCAGCATGCCCGGGTTCACGTCGAGCGTGGTGAACTCGTAGGCCCCGACCTCGCTCTCGGCGTTGGTGAGCGCGTTGAGGAGGGTGGACTTCCCCGCGCTCGGCATCCCGACGAGCGCCACGGTGGCATCGCCGGTCTGTTCGACCGAGTAGCCCTGCCCGCCGCCCGTGGAGGATTGGTTCTCGAGCTTCTCCTTCAGGTCGGCGAGCTTGGACTTCAGCCGACCGATATGCGCCTCCGTGGACTTGTTGTACGGCGTCTCCGATATCTCCTCACGGATCTCCTCGATCTCGTCTTCGACGCCCATCACCCACCCTGAGGGGCGGGAGTCGAAAAGGGCTTCACATCCGTTCTCGGCGAAACCTCGACTCCGGAGCGCCCCGGATCGTCGGTAGCTACTTGCCGATGGCCTCGGATCCGGCGTTCGTGGGTCGCACACGTTCGAACGCCGACCGGGTCTTGCTGGGCGAGGATCGGTCGGTCTCGGCGCGTTGGACGAAACTCGCCCTCGGGTCCCTCGTCGTCGCTGGTGTCGCGCTCGCACTGGGACAAACACTGTCGATCACAGCCTCGGGGGATCCAACGGGTGTGCTCGAAATCCTGCACGGATACGTGGGCCTCGCGCTGTTGGTCGTCGCGTTGGCGGCCGTGATCGCCGGCCTCCTCGCCGGGGCGATCCACGCCTATCTGAACGATGGGCTCGTGGTGAGCCTCGCGCTTGCGCCTGTGGTGGGTCTGGCTATCGGCTATCTGGTTGGCGGTCAGGTGTTGTTCACGGTCGCTCGAAACGAGTGGGCGGCACTCGAAGGCGGGTTGTACGTGTTTCTCGTGAGTGGACTTTTCGTTCTCCTCCTCGGCGTCGTCGGGTTCGTCGTGGGCGCTGGCGGCCGGCGAGCGCGCGGGCTCCTCGCCCGTCAGTAGTTCCGAGAGCATCGAAAAGTAATCCTTAACCACGCGGCGACGGTTCTCCGACCATGGCTGGAACTATCGAAGCACTCGTTCCCGGCGGGGAGGCCGACCCCGGCCCGCCGCTCGGACCCGAGCTCGGCCCGACCCCGGTGAACGTCCAAGAGGTCGTCGCGGAGATCAACGACCAGACCGAGGCCTTCGACGGAATGGAGGTCCCCGTCACCGTCGAGTACGACGACGAGGGCGACTTCACCATCTCCGTCGGTGTCCCGCCGACCGCGGCGCTGATCAAGGACACCGCCGGGTTCGAGACGGGCAGCGGCGAACCCCAGAAGGACTTCGTCGCCGACATCTCGGTCGAGGAGGTCAAACAGGTCGCCGAACAGAAGGGGCCGGACCTGCTGGCCTACGACACGAAGAACGCCGCGAAGGAGGTCGCGGGCACCTGCGTCACGCTCGGCGTGACCATCGACGGCGAGGACGCCCGGACCTTCGGCGAGCGCGTCGACGACGGGCAGTACGACGACGTGTTAGCCGAAGAAGCCACGGCCTGAGCTTTTCGACGCGCTTCGACGGTTTTAAACCCGCGTAACGATGGCTTTCCGGTGAGACAGGCGTCGCCTGTTTCACGCCGTAGCAGCCACGAAGGCGTACTACGGAGGTGACATATGGCAGCAGCACAGGACATAGAAGAGGCCGTGACGCGCGCGCTCGACGAGGCCCCGGCTCGGAACTTCACCGAGACGGTCGACCTCGCCGTGAACCTGCGCGATCTCGACCTCAACGACCCACAGAACAGAGTCGACGAGAGCATCGTGCTCCCCGCCGGCACCGGTCAGGACACACGGATCATCGTGTTCGCCGAGGGCGAGACCGCCCTGCGTGCCGAGGAGGTCGCCGACCAAGTGCTCGACGGGGACGACCTCGAGGAGCTCGGCGACGACGACGGTGCCGCGAAGGACCTGGCTGGCGACACCGACTTCTTCATTGCCGAGGCCGGCATGATGCAGGACATCGGCCGATATCTCGGGACGGTGCTCGGGCCACGCGGGAAGATGCCGACCCCGCTCCAGCCCGACGACGACGTCGTCGAGACCATCGAACGGATGAAGAACACGGTGCAGGTCCGGAGCCGCGACCGGCGCACGTTCCACACGCGCGTCGGCGCGGCCGACATGACCGCCGACGAGATCGCCGACAACATCGACGTCGTCAACCGGCGTCTGGAGGCGAGCCTCGAACGCGGGCCCCTGAACATCGACACGATGTACGTCAAGACCACGATGGGCCCCTCGGTGGAGGTGGCCTGAGATGGCCGCCGACGCCGAATCGGAGGCCACGGACCACCAGACCGAACACGTTCCCGAGTGGAAGCGCGAGGAGGTCGCGGATCTGGCCGACCTCATCGCGAGCTACGAGAGCGTCGGGATCGTCTCGGTCGCGGGCATCCCGAGCCGACAGCTCCAGGCGATGCGTCGCGACCTCCAGGGATCGGCCCGGCTCCGCGTCGCACGTAACACCCTGCTGACGCGCGCACTCGACGACGCCGACGAGGGTGTCGACGAGCTCGTCGACGAGGTCGAAGGGCAGGTCGGGCTGATCGGGACGAACGAGAACCCGTTCGGGCTCTACCGTCAGCTCGAAGCCTCGAAGACCCCCGCCCCGATCAACGCGGGCGAGGTCTCGCCGAACGACATCACCATCCCCGAAGGCGACACCGGGATCGACCCGGGGCCCTTCGTGGGCGAACTCCAGCAGGTCGGTGCCGAGGCCCGGATCATGGACGGTTCGATCCAGGTCACCGCCGACTCGACGGTTCTGGAGGAGGGCGAGGAGGTCTCACAGACTCTCGCGAACGTGCTCTCGGAGCTCGGAATCGAGCCCAAGGAGGTCGGGCTCGACCTGAGAACGGTGTACGCCGACGGGACGCTGTTCGAGGCCGACGAGCTGGCCATCGACATCGACGAGTACCGTGCGGACATCGAGTCCGCCGCCGCCGCCGGGCGGAACCTCTCGATCAACGCGGCCTACCCGACCGCCCAGACCGCGGGCGCGCTGCTCGGCAAGGGCGCGACCGAGGCGCGTGGCCTCGGGATCGAGGCCGCCGTCGAGAGCCCCGACCTCGTCGAGGACCTCGTGGGCCGGGCCGACGCCCAGCTCCGTGCGCTCGCCGCGCACATCCACGACGACGAGGCGCTCCCGGAGGCACTCCAGGGCGCGGAAGTGGCTGCCGACACCACCACCACGGACGAACAGGGCGACGACCAACCGGCCGAAACGGAGACCGAGGACGAGGCCCCCGACGACGATGACGACGATGACGACGATGACGACGACGCGGGCGGCGAGGGCCTCGGCGCGATGTTCGGCTAACGAATCAAACACACCACTACAACAATGGAATACGTTTACGCAGCACTCATCCTGAACGAGACCGACGAAGAGATCAACGAAGACAACCTGACGAGCGTGCTCGAGGCCGCCGGCGCTGACGTCGAGGACTCGCGCGTCAAGGCGCTCGTGGCCGCCCTCGAGGACGTCGACATCGAGGACGCCGTCGAGCAGGCCGCCGCGGTCCCCGCCGGTGGCGCGGGTGGCGCGTCCGCCGCTCCGGCCGGCGACGACGACACAGGTGCGGAGGCCGACGAGGCAGAAGAGGAGGAAGCGGAAGCCGAAGAAGACGACGACGAGGACGACGATGCGGGTGGCGAGGGCCTCGGCGAGCTCTTCGGCTAAGCGCACTCCAGAACCCACTTCACTTGTTTTCACGACCGCATAGCGGTGCGAGGGTTTAACGCGGAGAACGCGACCATTCCCGGCGAATGGGGGTGGTCGACGGGAGCGTCGTGTTCGCCCCGGAGTCGGCGGCACTCGCGCTCGGCTTCGTCTTCGGGGGGATCGCGCTCGGCACGGTGAGCGGGCTGGTCCCCGGATTGCACGCCAACAACTTTGCGCTCCTGCTCGCGGCGGCCGCGCCCTCGATCCCGGGGCCACCGCTGTACGTCGGTGGGGCGATGCTCGCCGCTGGCGTCACGCACACGTTTCTCGACGTCGTGCCGGCACTCGCGCTCGGCGTCCCCGACCCCGCGATGGCGGCCTCCGCGCTGCCCGGCCATCGGCTCGTGGTCGCGGGTCGCGGTCGCGAGGCACTCCGGCTGTCGGCGCTCGGAAGTGGTCTCGCGGTCGTGCTCGCCGTTCCGCTCGCGCTCCCGATGACCCGGCTGATGGTGTCGGTCTACCCCACGGTGAGTGCCCATCTCCCGCTGGTGCTGGCGCTGGTCGTCGCGTTCTTGGTGCTCACCGAAGGCTCGATCCGGGCGTGTGTCGGCGGTGCGCTCGCCTTCGTGTTGAGCGCGGGGCTCGGGGTCCTCACGCTCGATATCGAGCCCACCGCCCCGCTCACGGCGGGTGGGATGTTGATGCCGCTGTTCGCCGGTGCGTTCGGCGCGCCGGTGCTGATCGAGGCGCTCGACGGGGCGGGGGTTCCCGAGCAGGCCGACGCCGCGGTCACCACGCCGCGACGTGTCGTCGGGTCGACGGCGTTCGCCGGGACGGTCTCGGGGGCGGTCGTGGGCTATCTCCCCGGTGTTTCGGCGGCCGTCGCGGCGACGGTCGCGCTGCCGCTCGTCCCGAACGACGACGGCGCGCGGGGCTTCCTCGTGGCGACGAGCGGGGTCAACACCTCGAACACGATTTTCGCCCTCTTCGCGCTCGTCGCGCTCGGGTCGCCCCGGACGGGCGTGCTCGTCGCCCTCGATTCCACGGGGGTGCCGCTCGACCTGCCGCTCCTCCTCTCGGCGGTCGTGCTCGCCGCCGGCGTTGGGTTCGTGCTCGTGCCGCTCCTCGGCGACCGCTACCTCCGGACGGTGGGACGGCTCGATTACACCTGGCTCTCGGTCGTCGTCCTCTGTCTGTTGGTCGTTCTTTCCTTTCTGTTCGCGGGGTTCGCCGGGGTCGGTACGTTCTGTGCGGCCGCGCTCGTCGGATTGGTGCCCGCGGAAGTGGGCGCGCGCCGTGTCCACCTGATGGGGGTGTTGATGGGGCCGCTGATACTCGGCATATGAGTTCGGTTCTGAGGATTCCAGTTCGTTCTCGTCTCCCCTGACTGGGGGATCGATGCATCGTGGTGGCCCCCACGCTCTCCTGGTGGATGAAGGGCGAGCACCCGAAGGGTGCGAGGGCTTCGGCGGTGCGGTAGTGGGTAGCGGTTGGTTAGTGGTTGTACCGCGAACGAGGCCGAAGGCCGAGTGAGCGGCAGTTTTTAGTCCGCCGGAGCGCGCGAAGCGCGCTCCGAGCCGTTCGTTCGCTTCGCTCACGAAGACAGGTTTTCTTCGTCGGGTGGCCTCCCGTTGGTCGGCCACCGCTCCTCGAAAAAGTGGAGGTTAGTCCGCGCTGGTGGCGGCAGCGGTGTCGGCGGTCGCGGGGTCGTCGGGCGTCGCCTCGTAAGCCCAGACGGTGGCGGCGATGAGCGCGCCGAAGATCACGAGTGCAGCGCCATGATGAGCGACCTGGACCAGCGGGGTGTAGACGGTGACGGTGGCCCCACCGAGGATCACCTGGATCGGGAGGGCGACGAGCGCGAGTACCGTCGCGTACTTCGTGCGGCGGGCCTCGTCCTGTCGCCACGCGAGGTAGGTCGTCCCGAGGATGGCGAAGCCGGTGATCATCGCGACGAGTCGGTGGAACCACTCGATGAAGCTGGGCCAATCGGCGGGGAACAGCCCGAACACCGCACCGTTACACAGCGGCCATCGCGCGCCGCACGACAACCCCGCGCCCGCGGCGGCGGTGTACACCCCGAGCAGGATGAGGACGAACGTCATCCCCGTGGTGACGGCGGCCAGGTGGCGAAAACGGACCATGAGTCGTACTCGATGGGCAGCGTACTTACGGCTTTTCGATCCGGCTCGGACCGTTCCGAGCACACCTATTTAGGGCCGTCGCGCGAGGGGGAGAACGTGTATCCGGAGAGCGAGAAAACCGACCGACTCGATACGTATCTCGCGGCCGAAGACCTCGATGCGGTCTGGTTCGCCCGGCCGGCGAATTTCGCGTGGCTCACCGGCGGCGACAACGTCGTCGACCGGGAGGCGGGGACCGGCGTGGCGGCGGCGGGTTACGACGGCGACGAGGTCCGAGTCGTCACCGACACCATCGAAGCCCCGCGGCTCGCCGAGGAGGAGCTTCCCGACGGCACCCCGATCGAATCGTTCCCGTGGTACGAATCCACGCTTTCCGACGCGGTCGCCGAGCGCTCGCCGACCCCGGCGGCGGCGGACTTCGACGTTCCGGGGCTCGGGACCCTCGATCCGACGCAGCTCAGAACTCCGCTGACCGACATCGACGTCGAGCGGTATCGGGCGCTCGGGGCCGACACCGCGGCGGCGGTCGAGGCGGTCGGTCACGAGGTCGATTCCGGGACCACCGAACGCGAGGCCGCCGCCCGGCTCCGGGAGGCGCTGTTCGAGCGCGGGGTCGACTCGCCGGTCGCGCTCGTCGCGAGCGCGGAGCGCGCGCAGGCCTACCGCCACTTCCCGCCGAAGGACGTCGAGCTCGGCGATTACGGCATCCTGACGGTCACTGGGGTCCGCGACGGCCTCCACGCGAGCGTCACGCGGACCGTGGCCTTCGACCCACCCGAGTGGCTGGTCGAGCGCCACGAGGCGGCGATGTCGGTGGAGGCGGCGGTCATCGCGGCGACGAACCGGCTCGCGGGCGAGGGCACCGCGGCCGACCTGTTCGAGGTGATACAGGACGCCTACGCCGACGCTGGCTATCCCGGTGAGTGGGAGGAACACCACCAGGGCGGCCTGACGGGCTTCGTGGGGCGGGAGTGGAAGGCGACACCGACGGCGAGCGAACCGGTCGCCACCCCGGCGGGATACGCCTGGAACCCGACCGTCCAGGGCGCGAAGAGCGAGGACACGGTGCTCGTCGACGACGGGGTCGAGGTCCTCACCGCGACCGGCGAGTGGCCGACCCGCGAGTTCGAGGTGGACGGCGAGCGGATCGTCCGCCACGCGCTCGGGCCGTAATTCGTCGATCGTCGAATATTGGTTTCGGATAGTTTTTTGTACCACGGTGAGAGAGGGATGGCATGGGACTCGACGAGGATTCACTCGATTATCACAGCCAGGAGCCGCACGGCAAGATAGAGATCTCGACCACCAAGCCGACGAACACCCAGCGCGACCTGAGTCTGGCCTACTCGCCGGGCGTGGCCGCGCCGTGCATGGAGATCTACGACAACCCGGACGACGCCTACACCTACACCGCGAAGGGCAACATGGTCGGTGTGGTCTCGAACGGCTCCGCGGTACTGGGCCTTGGTGACATCGGTGCACAGGCCTCGAAACCCGTGATGGAGGGCAAGGGCGTCCTCTTCAAGCGCTTCGCTGACATCGACGTCTTCGACATCGAACTCGACCAGGAGGACCCCGAGGACATCATCCGAACCGTCACGGCGATGGAGCCGACCTTCGGCGGGATCAACCTCGAGGACATCAGCGCACCGGAGTGCTTCGCCATCGAGGAGGGGCTCCGCGAGTCGATGTCCATTCCTGTGTTCCACGACGACCAGCACGGGACCGCGATCATCTCCGGGGCCGCGCTGGTGAACGCCGTCGACCTCGCGGGCAAGGAGATGAGCGACATTCGGGTTACGTTCTCGGGGGCCGGCGCGAGCGCCATCGCCACCGCGAACTTCTACATCTCGTTGGGTGTCGACCCCGACCACATCACGATGTGTGACTCCTCGGGCATCCTCACCCAACAGCGCGCCGAGAACGGCGAGCTCAACGAGTACAACCGCGAGTTCGCCCGCGACATCGACGAGGGGAGCCTCGCGGACGCCCTCGAGGACGCCGACGTGTTCGTCGGGCTCTCGGTGGCCGACGTCGCCGACCAGGACATGATCCGCTCGATGAACGAGAACCCGATCGTGTTCGCGATGGCGAACCCCGACCCGGAGATCGGCTACGAGGAAGCCAAGACCGCGCGCGACGACACCGTGATCATGGCGACCGGGCGCTCTGACTACCCGAACCAGGTCAACAACGTTCTCGGGTTCCCGTTCATCTTCCGTGGGGCGCTCGACGTTCGCGCCAGCGAGATCAACGAGGAGATGAAGGTCGCCGCCGCGCGGGCGCTCGCCGAACTCGCCCGTGAGGACGTGCCGGACGCCGTGGTGAAGGCCTACGGCGACCAGCCGCTTCAGTACGGACCCGAGTACATCATCCCGAAACCCGTCGACCCCCGGGTGTTGTTCGAGGTCACGCCCGCGGTGGCCGAGGCGGCGGTCGAGAGCGGCGCGGCGCGTTCGGATATCGACGTCGAGGCGTACACCGAGGAGCTCGAAGCCAGACTCGGCAAGTCCCGCGAGATGATGCGCGTGGTGTTGAACAAGGCGAAATCCGAGCCGAAACGCGTGGTGCTCGCCGAGGGTGGCGACGAGAAGATCATCCGCGCGGCCCACCAGATCCAAGAACAGGGGCTCGCCGAGCCCGTGTTGATCGGCGACCGGAGCCGGATCGAGGGTACGATGGAAGGCCTCGGCCTCGCGTTCGAACCCGACATCGTCGACCCGGACGAGACCGACCTCGACCGCTACACCGACCGGCTCTACGAGCTCCGCCAGCGCAAGGGCGTGACGCGCAACGAGGCCACCGAACTCCTGCGCGACGCGAACTACCTCGGGAGCGTGATGGTCGAGATGGGTGACGCCGACGCGATGCTCACGGGACTCATGCACGACTACCCCTCGGCACTCAAACCGCCGCTCCAGGTCATCGGGACCCACGAGGAGGCCGACTACGCCGCCGGGGTCTACATGCTCACCTTCAAGAACCAGGTGATATTCGTGGCCGACGCGACGGTGAACCAGAACCCGAGCGCCGAGGTGCTCGCGGAGGTCACCGAACACACCGCGGAGCTCGCGCGACGCTTCAACGTCGAGCCCCGGGCCGCGCTGCTTTCGTACTCGAACTTCGGGAGCGTCGACAACGAGGGCACTCGGAAGCCCCGCCGCGCCGCTCAGATGCTCAACGAGTCGGGTGTGGACTTCCCGGTCGACGGCGAGATGCAGGCCGACACCGCCGTCGTCGAGGACATCCTGGAGGGAACCTACGACTTCTCGAACCTCGACGGGTCGGCGAACGTGCTGGTCTTCCCGAACCTCGAAGCCGGGAACATCGGCTACAAGCTCCTCCAGCGTCTCGGCGGCGCGGACGCCATCGGCCCGATGCTGGTTGGGATGGACAAACCGGTGCACGTCCTCCAGCGAGGCGACGAGGTCAAGGACATCGTGAATCTCGCCGGCGTGGCCGTGGTCGACGCGCAGGAAAACGGCGAGTAAGCCGCGCCCGCCGGGCACGGTTTGCGGTTGCGGTTGCGGTGTGGTTGCGGTGCGGCCGCGACCGCGGCGGTTGCGGTGCGGTTTTGAATCCTGGCGGATGAAGGGCGAAGCACGCGAAGCGTGCTGAGGGCTTCGGCGGCAGCGGTGCTGTGCGGTTGCGGTCGTGTGCAGGAATCGCACCGCGAGCGAGTGAAACGAGTGAGCGGGCGCGAGGGTGACTGCAAGGAACCCGACGCGCTTTTGATCCACATTTTGCCAGCGAGCCGAAGGCGAGCGCAGCAAAAGGTGGGCGTTCGAGAGGTGGAGGTGGTCGGGAGGTTGATTTATCCGATATACCGGAGGTCGTCGTCGGTGGCGGCCTGGCCGCCCTCCATCTGCTGGATCTTCTGGACCACTTCCTCCATCTCGTCGGCGCGCTCTTCGAGGGAGTCGAAGCTCACCTCGAAGCCGACGATGTCCTCGAGGATCTCGAGCACCGCGCGGGCGCTCTTCGGGTCGACGAGATACCCACTGGTTTCGCCCATCAAGCAGGCCGCGGGGAGGTCGCGACGTTCGGCGAGGCCGAGGAGGAGGCCGCTGACGCCGACGATGCCGCCGGCGGGTTCGCCCTCGCGGAACTCGACGCCCGCGTCTTCGAGCGCCTCGATGGACTCGTCGGCCGTCGCCGCGCCGATGACGTCGTACTCGTCGATGAGTTCGCCGGTCGGGACGCCGCCGAGCGCGAACACCCGCTCGACGCCGAACTCATCGGCGATGTCGAGAAAGCGGTCGGTGAGTCGGTAGTGGCCGGCGGCGTCCTGTGCCTGGTGGTCGCCGGTGAGCACGAGGAGGTCCTGGCCGTCGGCCTCGACGGCGTGGAGTTCGGCTGAGGCGAGCGTCGCACGGCCCTCGTCGATGTCGACCTGCGGCGGGAAGTGCTCGGAGTAGACGCGACGAACCGGCTCGCCATCGAGCTCTTCGAGGAGGTGCTCGGCGACGAGCTTGCCGACGTGGCCCACGCCCGGGAGCCCCTCGACGAGCACGGGGTCGGAGAGCGCCGGCTCCGCGAGCGTCTCGATATCGAATTCGTCCATGCCCTACCCGGACTCGCGCCGCTTAAGAGCGCGTCGGTACTCCCCATGCGGGTCCTCGGGGTTGTACGGCGCGGGCGCGCTGTTGATCGCCCGCCCGCCGCACTCGGGGCACGTCTCGGAGAGGGTGTAGACCGGCCGGTCGTGGGTCGACTCCCAGTCGGCACAGACTCGAATCGCGGATTTCATCGAAAATTACTCGTCGTCGCTGCGGCGCTCGCGGTGGAATTCCGCGCTCCCGCCGTGTTCGCCGACGGCGGCGGCCGCGCGGTCGGCGCTGGCTTCGAGCTCGGCCTCGGCGGTCTTGTAGTCGGGTGCCTCGACGCGGATGCGGTACTCCGGCGAGCCGACGTAGGTCACGTCGAGGTCGACCCCGTCGGGGAGGTCGCCGTTGCCCTCGGCGGCGTGGAGCGCCTCACGGATGGCGTCGACGCCGGCCGCTTCGGGACTCCGGAGGTCGACGTAGCCCGAGACCGCGACGTAGGGTACCGAGACGTTCTCGCGGGCGGTCTCGACGATGGCCTCGACCTCGTCATCCGAGAGGTCGGTCCCGTCGAGCGCGTCCGCGCCGCGGATGGCGGCCTCCTCGAACCCCGCGTAGAGCGTACCGAACTCGGCGAGGAACTCGTTCGCGACCGCGGTGTACTGCTCGTCGTCGATGTCCTCGCCGAAGGCGATCGTCATCCAGTTGTCGGCGCGCTGGGCGGCCTTCCACTCCTGGACCTTCTCGGAGCGCTGGTGGTCGTTGACGTCCTTGAGCGAGAGGTCGATCTGCTGGGAGCCCTCGTCGACCGAGAGGACTTTGGCCACCACCGTCTGGCCCACGCTGACGTGGTCGCGGACGTTCTTGATCCAGCCCGAGGCGACCTCGGAGATGTGGACGAGACCGCGTTTGTCCTCGTACTCCGAGAGGTCGACGAAGACGCCGAAGTCGGCGATCTCGTCGACCTTCCCGATCACGAGCTCGCTCGGGTCCGGCCAGCCACTGTAGTTCATCAGCTCGATCCCGTGAGTTCGTCGGGCGCGTTCCGGCGCTCGACAGTGTCGAGCACCTCGCCCTCGAAGACCGCCTTGCCGCCGGTCGCGTGTGCGAGCGTCGAGCCACAGACCGCACACGCAACCTGCGTCGCGGCCTTCCCGAAGACGACCTGTTCGTTCTCACAGTCCGGACATTCGACGGTGTAGAAGTTGCCTGCCATGAATTACTCCTGGAGGGTGAGTCGGCCGGCGCGCCATCCGGGGCGGAGGTGGGCCTTGCCGCAGTCGCCACACCGGTACTTGAGGTTGGTCTTCTTGGTCGGCTTGTCGCCACCCGGCACCTTCGAGAACTTGCCGGCGTTGCCGATGACCGACGTCCCGCGCTCGGTCTGTCGGTCGATCCACTTCATGCCGGTCTCGCGACCGTGGCGGACCTTCTCGATCTCGTGCTGGTGGTGTTCGTTGCAGTGGGGGCAGTACGTGTTGAACCGACGAGGCATCTCCATGGTTGCTGAGGCCCGATAACGGACGCGAGGGTAAAACCCGTTTGGTCTGCCGGGACGAGCGCTCTCCACACGCCGCGGCGTTCGGGACCGCCGACCGCCGGCCGGCTTTCGTTTGCCGGTGCAATCGTTTAGTCGGTTCGTCCCCAACCTCCCCCTCCAATGAGCGCACCCGACTTCGAGTGCCGCATCTGCAACAAGTCCTTCGGAACCGAGGAATCGCTCAACGACCACATGGAGGAGGAGCACCCCGAACAGGGGATGGCCTGAGCACGAGCTCTCGACGAACCGACACGAGGTCCGAAGCGCTTAGGTCCGCGTCGGTCGAGTCTCCGGCATGAAGCGGCTGATCATTCACGGCAATCCGGGGGTCCGCAAGGGCGGGCGGATCGAGTACGACGGCGACGAGGTGGTCTGTTTCGGCGTCAGCAAGTTCGGTGACTGGCACGGGCCGGATCGCCCACAGCTCTGGTGTACGGTGGGGACGCCCGACGAGATCGGGACCTTCGAGCGCCGCGAGTACATCCCGATGCATCTCGACGTCGAGTCGGTCGACGCCGAGGCCGTCACCGTCCTCGAACGGAAGGGCGAGCTCACGACATAGAGCCCCACCTCTCGAACGCCCACCTTTTGCTGCGCTCGCCTTCGGCTCGCTGGCAAAATGTGGATCAAAAGCGCTGCGCGCTCCCGTTGGTCGCGCTTGCGCCCGCTCACTCGCCTCCGGCTCGTTCGCGGTACGACCACTAACTACTCCGCAACCGCTCCGCACAGCACCGCCGAAGCCCTCGCCGCGCGCTCACTCCGTTCGCTCGCGCGGCTCGCCCTTCATCCACCAGGAACCGCAACCGCAAACCGCAGACCGCAACCGCCGCGGTCGCGGCCGCACCGCCCCCGCACCGCGACCGCGCCGCCGCACTGTCTATCGGGCAGATGATTTAGAAGTCTCCAACCCCTACTTCTCCACGACATGAACGTACTCATCGCGGGCGCGCACGGCGGCGTCGGCCAGCACATCACCGAGATCCTCGCCGAGAGCGACCACGACACGACGGCGATGGTCCGGACGGAATCCCAAGTCGACGAGATGGCCGAATTCGGTGTCGAAACCGTGGTCGCTGACCTCACCGAGGAGGTCAGCCACGCGGTCCCCGACCACGACGCGATAATCTTCGCGGCCGGGTCGAGCGGCGAGGACGTTGAGGGCGTCGACCGCGACGGCGCGAACAAGCTCGTCGACGCCGCAGAGGAGGAAGGTGTCGACCGGTTCGTGATGTTGAGCGCGATGAACGCCGACGAGCCCGAGAACAGCCCCGACGGGCTCTACGACTACCTCGTCGCGAAGCGAGCCGCCGACGAGTACCTCGCCGACAGCGACCTCACCTACACCATCGTTCGTCCCGGCGCACTCACCGACGACCCCGCGACCGATCAAGTGAAAACCGCCCGGAAGCTCGACCGTGGCGAGATCACCCGGGCCGACGTCGCGCGCGTGCTGGTGGCGGCGCTCGACACCGAGTCGACGTACGGCAAAACCTTCGAACTCCTCGAAGGCGACGAGTCGATCGAGGACGCACTCGCGAACCCGACCGACGATTCGTAACGCGGCTACGCCTCGAACTCGGCTTCGGTCACCCTGACCACCAGGGTTTCGTCGAGTTCGTCCCGGTCGTCGCGGCTGGGGGTCTCGTGGGTTCGGACGACGTACTCGGGTTCGGTGAGTTCGCCGTCGAGCACACCGTAGAGCGCGAGGTGGCGGCCCGTCTCCGCGGGGTCGACGCGCTCGTCGCGCACCGCGGTCGCGAGGTCGCGCGAGAACCACTCGTCGGGATGGATCGCGGGTTCGCGAACGAACGCCGCGGACGCGAACCGGACGAGATACCAGTTGAGGTCGTTGAGGAGCGCCACCGCCGCGCCGAGGCTCACGGTGCGGAGCGCGAGGGTGTTCCCGTAGGGCGCGGTGAGGTCGTAGGTCGCGAGCGCGTCGCGGGCGGTCTCGCGCGAGAGGAGCTCGTAGCGGAGTTCGACCTCCGGCGCGCCGACGATGCAGACCTCCGTCACGCGAAACCGAACAGCCCACCCGGCTAAAATCGTTTCGACAGGGAAGTTTCTTGGCCCGACGAGCCATCGCTCACTGCATGACTCCCCGATACGACGCCGTCTTCTGGGACATCGGCGGCGTCGTCCTCGACCTCGACTCCGTTCGACGGGGCCACCGCGCGTTCGTCGAGAACCTCGCCGAGCGGTTCGACCTCGGTGACGACGCACTCGAAACCTGGCGCGACGAACTCGGGGCGCACTTCCGTGACCGCGATGGCACGGAGTTCGCGAGTGCGCGGGAGGGCTACGCGCGAGCGGTCGCGGCGATGGTCGGGCGGGAGATCCCCGAAGACGAGTGGCTGCCGGCGTTCGAGCGTGCGACCGCCGAGGTCCTCGAACCGGTTCCGGAAACCGTCGAGACCATTCAGCGACTCGACGGCCGGCTTCACCAGGGTATCGTCAGCGATATCGACACCTGGGAGGCCGAACGCCTCCTCGACGGGTTCGGGGTCGTACCGTATCTCGACGCGATGACCACCTCGGAAGAAGTCGGCCGCACCAAACCCGATCCCGCGATGTTCGAGACGGCGCTCGAGAAAGCCGACGTCGCACCCGGCCAGGCAGTGATGGTCGGCGACCGCTATCGGAACGACATGGAGGGTGGGTCGGGAGTCGGGATCCACACTGTGGCCTTCGGCGGCAGCGCGGCCGAAGCCCCTCCCGACGACCCCGTCGTCGACTATCGGATCGAGGAGCCGCTCGAACTTCTCGACGTCGTTGGCGTCGAACGAGAGTAGCGGAGGCCGTTCGTGCCGAGTCAGCCGCCGAACACCGCCGCATCCGTCTCTCGAAGTCGGTCGAGGTCGCCGTCCCCGTAGCCGGCCTCCCGGAGCACCGACGCCGTGTGCTCGCCGTGCCGCGGTACGCCCGCTCCGGGTTCGGCGGGGGCTGAGGATCGCGCTGGGAGCCCGATCCGCACCGGTCCTGGGCCGCGTTCGACGAGCTCGCGCGAAGCGGTCTGCGGATGGGAAAGGGCCTCGGTGAGCGTTCGAACGGGCTCAACGGTGGCGTCCGTGTCGGCGAACAGCTCTTCCCACTCCTCGTGGGTTCGGCCGGCGAAGATGGCGTCGAGTTCCTCGCGGAGCGCGGTTCGGGTGGCTCCGTCCTCGGTCCCGTGGACCTCGACGAGGTCGGGTCGGTCGACGGTCTCGCAGAAGCGCTCCCAGAAGACGGGTTCGAGCGCCCCGAGGCTGACGTACCGCCCGTCGGCGGTCTCGTACACCCCGTACCACGGGAGTGCTCCCGCGAGTGCCGTCTCGCCCGGTCGCGGTGGGTCGTCCCCGAACGCGGCCGGTGCGAGCGACTGCGAGACCGAGAGCAGGACGTCGGTGATGGCGATGTCGAGGTGTTCGCCGTCGGTGTTGCCGAGCGCGCGCGAACAGAGCGCGCCGGCGACCGAGAAGGCGGCGAACAGCCCGCCGGTCATATCGCCGACCTGGATACCGGGGACCCGCGGGGCTTCGGACTCGTTCGCGCGGTTCGTATTGAGTAGCCCCGCGAACGCGACGTAGTTGAGGTCGTGACCGGCACGGGTCTCGTAGGGTCCGGTCGCGCCGTAACCCGACAGCGAGCAGTAGACGATATCCGGGACCTGCTCGCGGACCGCCTCGTCGCCGACCCCGAGCCGGTCGGCGACGCCGGGTCGAAACCCTTCGATGACGACATCGGCGTCCGCCACGAGAGCGAAGAACGCCGCCGTCCCACTCTCGGTTTTGAGGTCGAGCGCGACGCTTCGCTTGCCTCGATTCACCGCGTCGAAAAGCGTGCTGTCGGCCGAGTCGGGCGCGAAGTCGAGGTGGCGGGCCGGGTCGCCCGCGGGGTCTTCGATCTTGATGACGTCGGCTCCGGCGTCGGCGAGGAGCTGGGTCGCGTAGGGACCGGGGAGGTAGCGCGTGAGGTCGAGCACGCGAACGCCGTCGAGTCGCATATCGCCACCTTCGCCGCCGTCCGCATAACCCTTCGTCGGCGGGATGTTTTTGCCGCTGGGCCACCAACTGCCGGGTATGACGGTCACGCTCTACCGCCTCGAAGGCTGCCCGCACTGCGAACAGGTCGTCGACCGACTCGACGAGTTGGATATCGAGTTCGAGAGCGAGTGGACCGAGGCGCTCCACTCGAAGCGCGACGAGGTGAAACGCGTCTCGGGCCAGCGCGACGTTCCCGTGCTCGTGGACGACGAACGCGGCATCACGATGGGCGAGTCCGACCGCATCGTGGAGTACCTCGACACCTCCTACGCCGCGGCCTGAGGCGACCCGAACCGGCGTCGCCACTCGGTTTATGCCCCGGGCGAGCGTAGCTTCCCTTATGGAGGAAACCCTTTTCGAGACCGAGGAGCCCCGAAGCCGCGCCGAGATCGCGCGTGTCCTCGGTGCGGCGGCGGCTGAACTCGCCGGCGACGGCCCGGTGACGCTGGAGTCCGACGGCCAGTCCGTCACCGTCCAGCCGCCGGAGCGGCCGACCTTCGAGGTCGAAGTCGAGCGCGAGGTCGAGGACGATACCACCGAGACCAGCATCGAGTTCGAGATCGAGTGGGAGGAGGCGGGTGACGGGACCCAACCCGAAGCGAACGACGAAACCCACCCCGAAGCGGACGCCGAAGACGTCGTCGACGTCGCGCCACGCCCCCCGGACAGCCTCGCGCGGTTCGAAGTCTTCCGCGACCGGGCCGACGAGCACCGCTGGCGGCTGGTCCATCGCAACGGCAACATCATCGCCACCAGCGGCGAGGGCTACACGACGAAAGCGAACGCGTTGAAGGGCGCACGGAGCGTGATGCGGAACGCGCCGGGTGCGGAGTTCGTCTCGAAGTAGGGCGAGGAGCCGGGAAGCGCTACGGTCGGGCGGAGTCCCGAGCGGCCGCCCCGCCGTCGACCGCCGCCGCCAGTCGCGGGAGCAGGTCGGTGGCGTCGGCCCGGAAGTCGTACTCGACGCGCCCGGAGAGCGGGGTCCGGTCGAGGTTCACCACGACCATCGTCGCGCCGTGGTCGGCGGCCGTTCCGGGCAGCGACGCCGCGGGCTCGACCGAGAGCGACGACCCGACCACGAGGAAGACGTCGGCGCTCTCGGCGAGCGCGTGGGCTTCGAGCAGCGCGGCCTGCGGGAGCTGTTCGCCGAACAGCACCACGTCGGGTTTGAGCACCCCGCCGCAGTCCGCACAGCGGGGCGGCGTCTCCCCACCTCGGACCCGATCGCGAACCGGGGCCGCCGCGAGCCGCCGCCCGCAGTCGTCACAGACGACGCGTTCGCCCGAGCCGTGGAGTTCGATGACGTGCTCGGAGCCCGCCTTCGTGTGGAGCCCGTCGATGTTCTGGGTGATCAGCGCATCGAGCGCGCCCCGGGTTTCGAGAGCGGCGAGCGCCTCGTGAGCGGGGTTCGGCGCGACGTGCTCGCCGTGGCGCGCGGCATCGACGTCGAGCCGGTCGCGCCAGAACTCCCCCGGACTCGCCTCGAACCGTGAGCGGTGGAAATCGGCGGGGTCGTGGGTTTTCCAGAGCCCGTTCTCGCCTCGGAAGTCCGGGATCCCCGAGTTGGTACTCACCCCGGCCCCGGTCATCGCGACCGCGCACTCGGCCTCGCGGATGGCCTGCGCGGCGAATCGGAGCGCGTCGTCCATGTGGATCGGTGGCGTCGAACGAACAAAAGCCCGCGGCACGCTCGTCACGTTCCCAAGCAACAGACATCCACGATCTTTAATACGGAGACTTAGTAGCAGCAATATGATGGGTGGTGCTTCCGACCCACGCCTCCGTGCCGTCTCCATTGCCGTGATTCTCGTTGCTATTTCGGGAGCTATCAGCGCCGTTCAACCGATGGTACTTCGTTCCGTGGCTCGCCCACTGGTCAACGAATCCGGTCTCTCTCCCGTCTCGCTCGCGGTGAACTTCCTGTACAGCTACGGATTAGCGCTCGCTGTGGGGGTTCTGTTCCTGTATCTCTCCGGTAGGGGGGGTCGCTTACTTCGACATAGAATCACTGACGAGACGAGGTATTGGATACGCCGTAGCAGGTGTTCTGATACATCTCGTTGCGGAGGTCGGCATTGGAGTCGCCAACTCCCTGTTCGGTCTCACCCCTTCGGGGAGCGACAGTCTCGCGCTGATCCTATCCGGCGGTACTGCGACCATCGCAACGGGAGTTCTACTGGTCGTCCTCTTCGCCGTGCCCGCCGAGGAGTTGTTCTACCGGAACGTCATCCAGAAACGGCTCGACGAAGGGCTGCCGAGTGCAGTAGCCGTCGTTTTCGCGGCGACGTTGTTCGCGCTCTCACACGTGCCAACGTACTACAGTCCGAATCCGGTACTGATGGCCAGTCCGTTCGCAAGCAACCTCGTCGGCGGGCTCGTGTACGGTTCGATCTACGCTCGAACGAAGAACATCGCGCCTGCGGTGCTCGCGCATGCACTCTACAACACGATCGGGATCGGATTGGCCGTGGTCTGAGTCGACTACCGACCTCGTTCTGCGCGTGGGTCGACCGAAACGAGCGACACGGATTCGTGCTGATAGCGAGGGCAGTCGGTGAGACGGTTCACACGACGGTCGTTCCGTGGGATTCGAGAAGGAACCCGCAGTGGGATCCGATTCGGGTCAGTCGGTGGACTCGCCAAACCTCGGCAATCCGTCGAGTTCCTCGGGACGAACCGCGTCCTCGTCGAACGCCTCGCGCGCAATGGTTCGCTTGTGGACCTCGTCCGTGCCGTCGATGATCCGGAACGCGCGCACCGCCTCGTAGAAGTCCGCGAGCGGGAGGTCCCGACTGATGCCCGCCCCGCCACAGCACTGGACAGCCAGATCGATGGTCTCCTGGGCGACGCGGGCGGCGAACACCTTGCTCATCGAGACCTCGACGCGGGCCTCCTCGCCCCGGGCGATCTTCTCGGCGGCGTCCCGGACCATCGTCCGGGCGGCGTGGAGCTGGGTCTCGGCCTCCGCCACCGCGAACCGCTGGGCCTGCTTGTCGGCGATCGACGACCCGAACGCCTCGCGCTCGCTCATGTAGGTCTTCGCCACCGTGAGTGCTCGACTGGCCATCCCCGAGAATCGCATACAGTGGGTCAATCGTGCTGGTCCGAGGCGCTGTTGAGCGATCGTGAATCCCTCGTTCTCCTCGCCCAACAGGTTCTCGGCGGGCACGCGAACGTCGTCGAAGCGGACCTCGGCGTGACCCTCCGACGAACTCGCGGGCCCGAGGTGGGGGATGTCGCGGACGATCTCGACACCCTCGGTCTCGGTAGGCACGAGGACGATCGAACAGCCGGCGTAGGGGTGGGCATCCTGGTCCGTTCGCGCCATCAGGAGGATGACGTCGGCGGCGCTTCCCTGGGTGGTCCACCACTTGTGGCCGTCGATGACCCACTCGTCATCCTCTTTTTCGGCGGTCGTCCGGAGCATCTTGGGATCCGACCCACCGCCGGGAGCCGGCTCGGTCATCCCGAAGGCCGAGTTGATCTCACCCGCGACGAGCGGCCGGAGCCACTCCTCCTTCTGGGCCTCCGTGCCGACGAGTTCGAGGGTGTGCATGTTGCCCTCGTCGGGCGCGTCGACCCGCATCGCGGGCGCGCCGAGCAGGCTTCGACCCGCCTCCTCGAACAGCGGCAGCACGTCCCGGAGGTCGAGACCCATGCCTCCATACTCCTCGGGGATCTGGGGCGCGTAGACGTCGTACTCCCGGGCGGACTCCCGGAGGTCGGCGATGGTCTCGTGCGGGACGACCTCGCCCCCGTCGTGGGCGCGTTCGGCGGGGAGGACGACCTCCTCCATGAACTCGTGGGCGCGCTCCCTGAGGTCGGCCGCCGTCGCGGAGTCGTTGTACTCCATGCCCACCCTTGCCCGCACAACATTGTAAAACGATAGGCCCGGGCTGCCGACCAGTGGAGGCGTGACCCGCAGCTATTCGTACCCCGAGTCACAACCTCCCTACCAATGGTAACGAGACCGCCGATCCACCTCGACTCCAGCCACACCGACCATGAGTGACGAGTACTTCTCGCGGATCGTCGACGAGGACGCGCTCGCGGACTACTTCGAATCTGAACTCGGACCGGTCGACGAGTACGACATCAGTCACCACCAGGAGGGCCACTCGAACGAGACCTTGTTCGTCGAGTGGGGCGACCGCGACCTCGTGGTTCGCCGGCCGCCGCCGGGCGAGGTCGCCGACACCGCCCACGACGTCCTCCGGGAGTTTCACGTGATGGATGCACTTCAGGACTCCCAGGTTCGGGTCCCACCGACGGTGCTCGCCTGCGAGGACCACTCCGTCCTCGGCTGTGATTTCTACGTCATGGAGCGCGTCGCGGGCGACGTGCTCCGGGACGACGAACCCGAGCGCTTCGCCGCGCCCGACCATCGAAAGCGAGTGGGCGAGGAGCTCGTCGACGGCCTCGCCGAGATCCACGCCGTCGACTACGAGGCAGTGGGGCTCGGCGAGTTCGGCTATCCCGACGGGTTCACCGAGCGCCAGGTGAAGCGGTGGTCCGAACAGCTGACGTGGGCGTTCGACGTCACGAGCGAGGAACGCGAGGTGCCCGAACTCTACGACGTGATGGAGTGGCTCACGGAGAACACACCCGAAGCGCCCGAACACACGCTCGTACAGGGTGATTATAAACTCGACAACGTGATGTTCGGGCCGGGCACGCCACCGACGGTCGTCGCGGTGTTCGACTGGGAGCTGAGCACGCTGGGGAACCCGCTGGTGGACCTGGGCTGGATGCTGTCGTACTGGTGGGATGGGAAGGACCCCGCACCACCCCAGGCGACAGACTCGCTCAACGCGACGTTCATGACCCGCGAGGGGTACCCAACCCGGCAGGAACTCGTCGAACGCTACGAGGCGAAGACCGGGATCGACTACGAGCACGACCGCTTCTACCGCGCCCTCGCGGTCTACAAGCTCGCGGGGCTCGGCGAGATGTTCTTCCGGCGCTACCTGGAGGGCAACGCCGACGACCCGCTCTACCCTCGGATGGAGACCGGGGTGCCGGAGCTCGCCGAGCGCGCGGTCCGGATCATCGAGGGCGACGAGCCGCTGTAGTCCCGTCCGCCGTCGTGGGACGGGCCGGACGAAACGATCACCGTCGTTAACTACATCGGGGGAGACGGTTACGTATGGAAACCGGCGACATCGACCGAGTTGCGGTGCTCGGCGCGGGCAACATGGGTCACGGCATCACCGAGGTAGTCGCGATGGGCGGCTACGACGTGGTGATGCGCGACATCGAAGACGAGTTCGTCGAGTCGGGCTACGAGAACATCGAGTGGAGCCTCGGGAAGCTCGCCGACGGCGGAAAGATCGACGATCCTGAGGGGATCCTCTCGCGGATCGAGACTACCACCGACCTCGAAACCGCGGTCGGCGACGCGGACTTCGTGATCGAGGTCGCGCCGGAACGGATGGCGCTCAAAAAGGAGATCTACGGCGAACTCGACGAGCTCGCGCCCGAGCACGCGATCCTCGCGTCGAACACCTCTTCGCTCTCGATCACCGAGATCGCGAGCGCCACGGGGAGGGAAGACCAAGTCGTCGGGACCCACTTCTTCAATCCCCCGGTGAAGATGGGACTGGTCGAAGTCATCTATGGCGAGCGAACCTCGGACGAGACCGCCGAGACCGCCTACGGATTCGCCCAATCGCTCGGCAAGACCCCGATCTACGTCCGGAAGGACGTCCAGGGCTTCGTGGTCAACAGCGTGCTCGGCCCGTTCATGACCGAACCCGCGTGGATGGTCTCGAACGACGAGGCCACGGTGCGGGAGGCCGACGCGGCGATGGTCCATCGACGTGGCTATCCGATGGGGCCGTTCGAGCTCGCCGACCTCACCGGCATCGACATCGGCTACTCGGTCCGTGAGGAGGCGGGCATCACCAACCCGCCGTTCATCGAGGCGAAGGTCGAAGCCGGCGACCTCGGTCGCAAGACCGGGACGGGCTACTACGACTACGAGGACGGCGACGGCCCGGACTACGAGGAGGGAGACGGCGAGGGCTTCGATACGCTTCGGGTGGAGGCCCGGATGGTCAACGAGGCCGCGAAGCTCGTCGGGAACGACGTGGCGACGCCCGACGCGGTCGACACCGGGATGCGTCTCGGCGCGGGCTTCTCCGAGGGCCCGTGTCGCCGGGCCGACCGCGAGGGGCTCGATGTGATGCTCGACAAACTCGAAACCCTCCACGAGGAAACCGGCGAGGAGCGCTTCGAACCCGCCGACTCTCTCCGGGAACTCGTCGAGGACGGTCGCACCGGCGTCGAGGCGGGTGCGGGCTTCTACGAGTACGACGAGGGCGGCGAACCGGTCGAGGGACGATGACCGAGCTCTCGGCGGACCAGCGGGCCGGGTTCGAGTCGGTCGTCGACGAGCACGGCCTCTTCTCGTGGCTCGGGATCGAACTCGACGCGGTCGAGGACGGCCGGGTGGTGCTCCGCGTGCCCTACGACGAGAAGTTCGCGAACCTCGTGGCCGGCGGTGAGGGCAACGTTCACGGCGGCGTCACCGCCACCCTCGTCGACACCGCGAGCGGGTTCGCGCTCCGTTCGACCTTCGAGGACCCCGCGGCGGCGCAGCTCACGACCACCGACCTCGACGTCTCGTATCTCCGGCCGGCCACGGACGACCTCATCGTCGAGGCGGAGGTGCTCCGTGCCGGCGGGTCGATGGGTGTCACCGACGCCACCGTACGGAGCACCGCGCCGAACGGCGAGGAGAAGGCGGTCGCGGTCGGGCGGACGAGCTACCGGCTGTTCCGGGGGTCCGAGTGACGACTTTCGAGTCGCTCTCGGTCGGCGACACCTACGAGACGGCGCGGCGGACGGTCACGGAGGCCGACGTGACGAACTTCGCGGGCGTGAGCGGCGACTTCAACCACCACCACACCGACGCCGAGCGGATGGCGGGGACCGAGTACGGCGAGCGGATCGTCCACGGCGCGTTCGTCTTCTCGGCGATGACGGGGCTGCTCTGGCAGTCCCGGAGCCCGGACGAACGCGACGACGTCATCGCCTTCTACGGGGTCGATTCGCTCCGATTCACCGCCCCGACCTACGTCGGCGATACGATCCACGTCGCGGTCGAGGTGCTCGAAAAAGCCGAGCGCGAGCACCCGCGCGCGAACGGCACGATCCGCTACGGGATCACCGTCGAGAAAGCCGACGGCGAGACCGTGCTCGCGTGCGAACTCCTCTCGCTGGTCCGGTAGATCACACCCGGGCGGCAGGTTCTTCCATGCGGCTGTGAAACACCCCACATGGCCAAACGTGTTCTCGTACCGTTCGACGATTCGAGGCAAGCACGCAGCGCGCTCGACCACGCGCTCGCCGAGTACCCGAACGACGAGGTCACCGCGATCCACGTTCTCGACCCCGCCGAGTGGGGCTACGACTCGGCCGAGGGCGGTCTCGGCAAGCGCTGGCACGACGAGGCGATCGAGAAGAGCGAGTCGGTCGAGGCGGCGGCGACCGAGATGGCCGACGAACGGGGGGTCGACATCACTACCGTCGTCGAGGACGGCGTCCCGAGCGAGACCGTCGTCGGTTACGCGGACGAACACGACATCGACCACATCGTGGTCGGCAGCCACGGCCGGTCGGGCGCGACACGCCTCCTGCTCGGGAGCGTCGCCGAGGCGATCGCCCGGAGTACCTCGATCCCCGTGACGATCGTCGGCTGACGCACGGCGATCGCCCCCTCTCCTTCGGTCCCGAGTTTCTGGTCCGTCCGAAGCCGGACCGGTGGGACCCCTCGGCGACCCGTCGGTATCGCTAGTACGGACTCGACGATCTCTAAAGAAGTACAGTGAGGATTAAGGTGTATGGGAACGGTAGGGGAGGCATGGTAGAGACACGAAAGGTTCAGCGGTTGGGGCCGTCGACGCTGGCGATGACCCTCCCGGCGGAGTGGGCCCGCGCCCACAGCGTCGAGAAGGGCGACGAGGTGTCGCTCCGCACCGGGGGGAAAGGCACCCTGACGGTACTGCCCGAGTCGGCCGAGGCCGAGGAGTCCCAGGCGACGATCCACGCCGAGAACATGGACGCGACCGCGGTCGAGCGTGCGATCGTCGCCCAGTACGTCCTCGGCCGACGGGTGATCCACGTCGAAGTTGCCGAGGGGAGCCTCGATTCCGAGCACATCAACGCGGTCTACAACGCCGAAACCCAACTGATGGGTCTCGGCGTGATCGAGGAGACCCCAGAGCGGATCGCGATCCGGTGTTCGGTCGACGCCGAGGACTTCACGCTCGACAACCTTCTGGAGCGACTCGAATCCACGGGCGCGACGATGCGCGACGAGGCGATCCAAGCGCTGGCGCTCGGCAACCCCGACTTCGCCGAGCGCGCGCTCAATCGCGAGCGCCAGGCCAACAAGATATTCGTCCTCCTCCTCCGGCTGATCTTCACCGCCTACCAGAACCCGAACCTCGCCCGCTCGGTCGGGCTCGACGACGGCTTCCCGCTCATCGGCTACCGCTCGATCGCGAAGAACCTCGAACTCACCGCCGACAACGCCGAGGACATCGCCGAGATCGCGCTCGAAGCCCCCGACCACACCCTCGAAGTCGACGACCCGACGATGCGACGGATCCGGGAGTTCACCGGCCAGGTCGACGAGATCTCCGAACTCGCGGTTCGAGCGGCGGTCGAACGGGACTTCGAGCTCACGCTCACGGTGCGTGAACGCTTCGCCGAGATCAACGACGTCGAGGGCGAGATCCTCACCGACCTCCCCGAGATGGACAACGAGGCGCTCCTGCGGGTGCGCGACGTGCTCGTCAGCCTCGCTCAAACGGCCCAGTACGCCGTCCGTAACGCCGAGATCGCGACGAACCTCGCGCTCAACGAGGAGTCGGCCCACACGACGATCACGTAGCAGCCGTTTCGTGTTTGTAGAACGCTACGACACCGGTTAGCTCACTATCCCTGCGAAATTTACGTCAGTTCCCGCCCACCCGTTCGGCGGCGACGATCCGCCCGTTCGGGGCCTCGACCAGCACCGTGTCGCCGCCGTCGTTGATCACCGGATAGAGGAACCCGGCGTAGAGGTCGCCGCGGGTGTCGTCGCCCCGGCCGGTGTGGACCGTGACGTTCGCTCCCGACCCGAGGGAGTACGGCGGCAGGGCGTAGCGCTGGCCGTCGTCGAAGTCCACGGCGTAGCCGTCGAGGTTCAGCCGCCGCTGGCCCGTGTTGCGGAGCACGGCGGTCTCGTTCGCGGCGTCGACCGAGACGAGCGCGAGCGCCCTCGATCCCGACCCGTTCCCCGCTGCGGTCGCCGTCGGGGGTCGCGACGGGGTCCGTGTCGCCGACGGAAGATCCGTCGTCGGTCTCGTGGTGGCCGTGACGGTTCGCGTTACCGTCGGCATCGGGGTCTGTGTCGCCGTCACCGTCGGCGTTCGCGTCGCTGTTGCGGTTCGCGTCGCCGTCGCTGTTGCCGTCGCGGTTCGCGTTGCGGTCGGCGCTTCCGTGGTCGGCACTCGGGTCTCGGTGGCGGCCGCGGGCTGGCTGCCGTTCGGCGGTGCAGCGGTGCCCTCGATGGGGCCCGCGGGCGTCGCGGTCTCGTCGACCGGCCCGGCGAGCTGTGAACAGCCCGCGAGCACGACGAGCAGTCCGAGGAGGACGGCGGCGAGCGGCTTCATCGACCGGGGTTGGGGCTCACCGCAGATGCGTGTTTATCCTCGTGGCTCGGGAGGCCTCCGAGTCGCGTTCGGGCGGTGCTGTCGTTCGCCAGCACGTCGGTGTCGACCGCCGTCGTGTAGTCGAGGCCGTCGAGCGGGACCCGGACGGTCTCGCCGCCCGGCAGCGAGAGCACCGCGGTGAACGAGACCCGGAGGTCGGTGTGCTGGCCGCGCTGGACGTGCGTGACCCACCAGTCGTCGAGCCGCTCGTTCCGGATGTCGGTCTCGGCCCGGAGACTGCCCTGTCCGCCGGTGGGGACGGTGGTCGCCGTGCCCGTCGTGCCGTTGCCGACCGTGATGCCGTTCATCGTGACCGTGTAGTCCAGCCGGGTGATCGAGAGCGGGACCGACGTTGGGTTGCGGAGTCGAGTCCGAAGTTCGAGCGGCGTGGTCTCGGCGGTGACGTCGCCCCACGACGCGCGGGTCCGCTCGACGACGAGGATCGGGTCCGAGACCAGGGGCAGGCTCGCGTTTATCGGGCGCGGCGCGCTCGAGTTCAGTCGGTCGGTGATGGAGGTCCGCGTCGTCGTCGTCTCCGTGAGCGTCGCAGTCCGCCCGATCACGGGTAGCGTGACGTTCGCCGTGGTGGTGACGCGCGTGCGCTCGCCGTTCCGGACGTGAGTGACCCACCAGTCGGGGATCCTCCGGTTGTCGACGACCGTCGTGAGGCTGACGTCCGTGGTTCCCCGGTCGAGCCGGATCCCGTGCTTGGTGCCGGTTCCGACCTCGACACCGTTCATGGCGACGTTCGTGGCGACCGTGGCGTCGCCGAGTCGGACCGCGATCGGGTTGGGGTTCGAGACCGTGAGGTCGGTCTCGACCACCGTGGTCGTGGCGTTGACGCCGACGATACGGCTCTCGCTCTCGACTATCGACGGCCGGTCGAAGGCGACCGCGACCACACCGAGGGCGACCGCGAGGAGGGCTGCGAGCACGAGGAGACCGACCAGCAACCGGGTGAAACGACCCATCTAGATGGTTTGCCCTCGGGATGGGACGCGAATACCCCTTGCGATGGAACGACCTAAGTCCCCGCCGATGATAGCGCCGCCATGGCTACCGAAAGCGTCACGACCGACCGCGGGGTCGGACTGACGGTGCTGTTCGTCGTGGTCGGAATCGCGGGCGCGGTCGTCGCGTTCGTCGCCGGGCTCACCGAGAACCAGATCCTCGCCAGCTGGGGGTTCGCCGCGGCGATGATCGCCGGCTCGCTCGCGGTCGGCGCGGTCCATCTCGCGCGATAAGCCCGTCGAAAAGCGTTAAGACGATCACGCCCGTATCAAGGGTAATGACCACCTACACCGACGAGGACCGGCGGATCCTCGCCTATCTCTACGACAGTGTCTCGCGGGGCGACCGGTACTTCCGCTCGAAGCAGATCGCCGACCAGCTCGGCCTCACCGCCAAGCAGGTCGGGGTCCGTCTCCCCCGGCTCGCCGAGGAGTCCGAGGACATCGACATCGAGAAGTGGAGCCGGGCGAAGTCGACCACCTGGCGCGTCACCCCCGGGTAGCCCGGATTCTACCGCTTCGGTTCTCATCGCCGTCTTCGGCGGACTTTTACCCCGCGACCCACTATCCGTGCTATGACTGTTCGTGTCGAACGCACCTTCGAGATAGCCGCCCCGCCGGAACGCGTCTGGGAGTTCATCGCCGATCCGGGGAAACGCGCCCGCCCGATCAGCGTCGTGGACTCCTTCGAGGTGCACGACGACACCCGCGCCACTTGGCACCTCTCGCTGCCGCTGCCGCTCGTCAACCGGACCATCACCGTCGAAACCGAGGACACCGAACGCGACCCGCCGAGCCACGTCGAGTTCGTTGGGCGCTCACGGGTGATGCGCGTCGTCGGCGAACACGACCTCGAAGCCGTCGGCGAGGGCACCCGGCTCACGAATCGCTTCACCGTCGAGGGGAAACTCCCCGGCGTCGAACGGTTCTTCGAGCGTAACCTCGACGGCGAACTCGACAACCTCGAAGCCGCGATCCGGCGCGAGAGCGAGATCGAGGTCTGAGATCGGGCCGCCGATTCCGAAGCGAACCATTTATCCCGCGGACGACAGTAGGGAAAACCGCCGGAACGTGACGCTTTTCTCGTCACACGCCGGCACAAAGCGCCCACCGCACCCC